>NZ_LHOZ01000057.1:0-48898 GCF_001297205.1 Frigoribacterium sp. RIT-PI-h
CCGCTCCGCCACCCCCGACCTCCACCCCGACGAGAGGCGCCCATGGGCCACGACCACGGACACGGACACGTCGCCGCCGACGGACGACGGCTGCGCCTCGCGATCGCGATCGTCGCCCTGGGCCTCGTCGCCCAGCTGGTCGGCGCCTGGCTCTCGGGCTCGCTCGCGCTGCTCGCCGACTCGGGGCACATGCTCTCCGACCTGGCCGGGCTGGTCGTCGCGCTCGTGGCCACGATCGTCGCCGCCCGCCCCGCGAGCGGCCGGCAGACCTACGGCTACCGGCGGGCCGAGGTGTTCGCGGCGTTCGTCAACGGCCTCGTGCTGCTCGCCGTGTCGCTCTCGGTCGCCGTCGCCGCCGTGTCCCGCCTCGTGGCGGTCGGCGAGCACGAGGTGCTCGGTCTGCCCATGCTGGTCGTCGGCCTGGTCGGCGGGGCCACGAACGTCGCAGCACTGCTCGTGCTGCGCGGCGGGGCGACGCACTCCATCAACATGCGCGGGGCCTACCTCGAGGTGCTCGGCGACCTGCTCGGCTCGGCGGCCGTCGTCGTGGCCGCCGTCGTCGTGCTGACCACGGGCTTCACGCAGGCCGACTCGGTCGGGTCGCTGATCATCGCGGCGATGATCGTGCCGAGGGCCTGGTCGCTGCTGCGCGAGGCGATCCGGGTGCTGTTCGGGTCGGCACCGGGCGACATCGACCTCGAATCGGTCCGCGCGCACATCGGCGACACCCCGGGCGTCGTCTCGGCGCACGACGTGCACGCCTGGCAGATCACCAGCGGCGCAACCGTCTTCTCGGCGCACGTCGTCGTCGAACGCGAGGTGTTCTGCGACATGAAGGTCGACGAGACCCTGGACGCCCTCGACCGGTGCCTCGCCGCCCACTTCTCGGTCGAGCACGCGACGTTCCAGCTCGAGCCGGCCGACCACGCGGGGCACGAGCGCGAGACGCACGCCTGACCGGGCGCTGGATGTGCGCCGATCCAGTCAGGCCAGCGAGCCGAGCCACAGGCCGAGGGACGCGACGCCGACGCACGCGACGAGCATGCCGAGGCCGTTCGCGACCGCGGCCCCGCGTCGCCCCGACGCCAGCAGTCGCACCGTCTCGACGCTCGCGGTGCTGAACGTCGTGTACCCGCCGAGCAGACCGGTGCCGAGCACGGCCTTCCACTCGGGCGCGACGACCGCCTGCAGGGCGAGGCCGGTCAGCAGTCCCAGAGCGAACGAGCCCGACACGTTGATGACGGTCGTGCCCCACGGGTAGGCCGCGCCGAGACGCTCTTTGACGAGCCCGTCGACGACGAAGCGCACGGCGGCACCGATCCCGCCGGCCGCCGCGACGGCGACGACGAGCAGCGGACTCACGAGGCGCGCCCGGCGAGACGTGCGCCGACCCGGATGCCGGCCGCCGCGGCCAGCACCCCGAGCACCAGGCTGAGCAGCCCGTAGAGCCCGGCGACGGCGAGGTCGCCGCCGCCCGCGCCGGCGAGCTGCGCGGTCTCGGTCGCCAGCGAGCTGTAGGTCGTGAACCCGCCGAGGACACCCGTCCCCACGAAGAGCCGGGCCCGGCGGCGCCCGCCCTCGTCGGGCCCGGAGCGCAGCAGCCGCTCGAGCAGGACGCCGAGCACGAACGCCCCGACCACGTTGATCGCGAAGATCGCCGTGTCGAACGCACCCCACGACGGCACCACGAGCGTGACCCCGACCCGCACGGCGGTCCCGAGGGCGCCGCCCAGCGCGACGAGCGCGATCAGGGACGGACGGAGGTGCAGGGCACGAGGGCGCGCAGCCCCCGTCACCGGCGGTCTCGCGTCACAGCTCGTCCTCCCACGGCAGCGTCTGGCTGCGGGGGACGGGGGCCAGCGGAACGACGACGACCGGGCGGTGCTGACGGTGGCTGAGGTGCAGGGCGACCGAACCGGCGAAGAACTCGCGGACGCTGCCCCGCAGGCCGGCCTCGCGACTGCCGACGACGATCAGGGGGGCGTCGAGCTGTTCGGCCAGGTGCGACAGGCACTGGGCGGGGTCGCCGGCGACGACCGAGGTGCGCAGCTCGACGCCGCGAGCCGAGGCGATCGGCCGCAGCCGCGCCTCCAGGTCGGCGTCGAAGGAGAGCGTCTCGGTGTAGTCGTCGGGGTCGAGGGGGTACGACAGGACGGTGCCGTCGATGCCCTCGGCGAAGGCGGGCCGGTCGGGCTCGACCGAGACGCACAGCAGGCCGGTGCCGAAGCGTGCCGCCAGGTCGGCCGCGGTCGCCACCACGGACTCGCCCGAGTTCGGCACGACGCCCACGACGACGAAGCCGCGGACGGGGTTCTGCTCGTCGGACATGGTCACCACCCTCTCACCGCGTCGCCGACCCGTGCGGCGCCACGGCCACAGTGAACCACCGTCACGCCCCTCCGCGGAAGAGCAGACTGTCGGCATGTGCGGTCGCTACGTCGTTGCCCGGGCCACGTCCGATCTGTTGCCGAGCCTGCTCGACGGCCTGGGGCCCCTGCCCGACGACTTCAACGTCGCACCGACGACGGTCGTGCCGGTCGTCCGCGAGCGACACGGCGAGCGACAGCTGCCCGGTGCCCGCTGGGGCTTCGTGCCGTCGTGGTACCCCGACCTGAAGAAGCGGCCGCAGCCGATCAACGCGCGCATCGAGACCGTGGCGACGAGCGGCATGTTCCGTAGGGCGTTCGCCACCAGCCGGTGCATCGTCCCCGCGCAGGGGTACTACGAGTGGGTCGTGGCCGAGACCGGCAAGCAGCCGCACTACGTGCACCAGCCGGACGCCGGCCTCGCCATGGCCGGCCTCGTCACCGCGTGGCCCGACCCCGCCAGGGCCGAGGACGATCCCGACCGCTGGGTGCTCTCGACGACGATCATCACGCGGGACGCCCACGTGGCGCCGGGCGAGGTGCACGACCGGATGCCGGCCTGCCTGACGCCCGACTCGTACGACGACTGGCTGGGCGACGGCCTCGACGCCGACGAGCTGCTGACGCTGCTCGACCGGGACTCGTTCGAGGTCGCCCACGACCTCGTGCAGCACGAGGTGAGCCGCGACGCGAACAACGTCCGCAACAACGGCCCGCACCTCATCGAGCCCCTGCGCTGACGCTCGTCCGACGAGGAGGCGCGGCTCGCGCCCCCGCCGGAGGCGCGGCCCCACGTCCCTGCCGCAGGCGCGGCCCGCCGCCTCAGCGCGCGTCGCGGTGACTCGCCAGGCGTTCGCGCAGGTAGGACACCAGCTCGCCCTGGGCCCGTCGGGACTCCCGGGTCAATCGGTTGAGCGGCACGCGACCGCCCGCCGCCAGGGCGGGGTCGCGGGGGACGACGACGACCCCGAACACGCTCGCGTCGTCGAGTAGGTCGAGGAGGGCGCCGTCGGCGAATACCTCGACGACCGAACTGCCTACGAGTCGACGTCTCGCCCGCATTCGCCTGCGCGACAGGCGGCGCGTGAGGACGCAGCGTCAGATCGTCTGACCGAGCTGATCTTGGACGGGGTCGACCCGGAACAGGCTCGTCTCGATGTCGGCACGTGGCTCAAGGGCCAGAACGCGCTGCACTCCCCCGTATGATCTCCGGCGGACGGCCTGACGACGTGACAGGACTCGGGCACGCAGGCGTGAACAAGTCGCTGGGCAGTCAATGGACGTGCTCGCAGAGGTCGCCCCCGGGTTCACCCAAGGCGTTCCGTTGTTCTCTTCGGCGCTCGGTGACCTCTTCGTCTGGCTGGACGGGCGACTGCACCTCCTCGAATTCCGTCAGGGCACGTCCCGCATCCTCACGAAATCGATCGCGACCTTGAAAGTCATCGCCGCGTACGAGTCCTTCTTGAACGACCCCGACTACTTCGACTGGGCTCCGTGGCCGGAGGCGCGAGCTCGTCTGGGCGTTCCCGGTTCGGATGAGTGCTTCGGCTTCACGCCCATCCTCGCCCTGGGGGGACGGCCGACAGCCGATTCTCTCCAGCTCGTGGGCATGCGGGAGCATCTCCTCCTCATATCCTCAGTTGCTGGTCCCCTGTCGTGAGGGACGCACTTCGCATCCTCGGCAAAGCACTACATGCCGTCATCCCGCGCGACCACGATCGAGTGGTCGCCCGGATCAGCGTGGTCGGCGGAGTGACAGCCGGCACGATCGAGTTGCATGCTGCCGACGGCAGCTCGACCTTTCTCTCGTCCGGTCGTGGCGTCTTCCGGGCGGCCCGCGATCTCCGGAGGGTCATGAACGAACCCGAAGCCGGGACCTGGTTCACGGGCGTGTTCACCGTCACCGCCAGGGGGAAGCTCAGTGCGAGGTACGACTACGACCACGAGCCCGAGCTCGGGTCTTTCGCCGCCGAGGCGTACCGCGCCGACTTCGACGAGTTCCCCCGCACGCCGAAGAACACCCCCGACTGGCTGGCCGCCCTCCTCGCCGGTGCCCCGCCCCGCCACGACCTGGCCCGCCGAGCCGACGGTGGCGGCGGGGCCGAGCGATGAGCGAACACGACGACGACGGCGGCCGCGTGCCGACCGAACGTGATGCCCTCCGTCGGGTGGGTATCGCCGTCCACCGCATGATGCCTCGAGGCTCCGTCCGGGCGGAGTTCGACTTCTCCGAGGTCGGAGGCGTCCGGGTGGCATCCGTGGGTTTCTTCGACGAAGCCGGTCACGAGTCGTCCACTCCCGACACGGACGAGGCGGGCGCCGCCGCCTCCGACCTCCGACGGCTCGTGTACCGAGCCGACGTCGGAACGTGGTTCAGCGCCCGCTTCCGGGTGACCGCCGCCGGCAAGCTCGGCACCTCGTTCGACTTCGACCACCGCGCTCCTCACACCTGGATCGACGACCAGGCGTACCTCGACGATCTCGAGTCGTACCCACGGCCCGCCGAGGCGATCCCTGGCTGGCTCGCCGCCGTCGTCGCCTCGCGATCGGCCGGAGGCTCTCCGTGACCGGCCTCACGGGCTGATCGGGCCGAGACGCCTCAGAGCGGCAGCACGGCCTCGAGGGCGAGCGGGTCGCCGTCGATCGCGATGTCGTTGAGCTGCCGGCCGACGAACTCCGCGGCCTCGACCGTGTCCGACTCGATCCGGTGCCCCGTGCCCTCGACGACGAGCGCCCAGGCGACCGGCCCCCCGGAGGCGCGGGCCACCTCGAGACGGCAGCGCGTCAGTTCGCGGTCCTGTCCGAATCGCATGTCCGACAAGTCGGCGATGACCATGCACCCGAGGTCGTCGCGGAACCCGTGGAGGGTGGCGTCCCTCGCGATCACGAGCCGCGCCTCCTCGTCGAGGTCGTCGGCGGACGAGGTGAACCGCGTGCCCTCGACGGTCCGCACGATCCACGAGACGTGGTCGCCGACGGTGACGAAGCTCTGCATGCTGCTGACCCTCGGCCCGATGTCGGCGTGCACGTACACCGGGGGCAGGTCGGTGACGCTGACCACGACGCCGTCGCGGCGACCCACCACGCGGCGGTCGGAGTCGACGACGATGCGCTGGTTGCGGGGCACCCACGGAGCCTTCGGGAACTCGTCGAAGAGCACCTCGTCGAAATCGAACACGACCCCGCTCTGCTGGCTCCTCGCACCAGCCAAGCACCTACGGTCCGGTGAGCAGGCCCGGAAACGGGCCCGAGAAAGTGAAAAGGCCCACCCGGAGGTGAGCCTTCACGTTCGTGCGCGAGGGGGGACTTGAACCCCCACGCCCTTTCGAGCACTGGCACCTGAAGCCAGCGCGTCTGCCAATTCCGCCACTCGCGCGAACTCGTAGACTTTAGCACGCGTCAGAGGCCCGGAAGAGCAGCGGTGAGTACCTTTCACTCGTTCGGGCTAAGATCGGGCGACCAGAGACCCCGAACCTGGAGACCCATGGGACTGCTCGACAATTTCGAACGCGGGTTGGAGCGTGCCGTCAACGGTGCCTTCGCCAAGACGTTCCGTTCGGGCGTGCAACCACTCGAGATCACGAACGCGCTGCGCCGCGAGCTCGACACCAAGGCCGCCGTGGTCTCGCGCGACCGGATCCTCGTGCCCAACGAGTTGCAGGTCCGCCTGGCTCCGATCGACTACGACAAGATGTCGGCCATCGGTCCGGCCCTGATCGACGAGCTCACCCAGCTGACGCAGCGCCACGCCACCGCCCAGGGGTACCAGTTCGCCGGCCCGCTCGGCATCCGCCTGCGTGAGGACGACTCGCTCAGCGTCGGCATCATGACCGTCGACTCGCGCAACCTGCGCGGCGAGGTGCAGTGGAAACCGTTCGTCGAGATCGACGGCAAGCGCCGCGAGCTCAGCGGTGCCCGCACCATCATCGGCCGCGGCAGCGACGCCGACATCACCGTGCAAGACACGGGGACGTCCCGTCAGCACGTCGAGATCCTGTGGGACGGTTCACGTGCCCAGGTCCGCGACCTCGGCTCGACGAACGGCTCGAAGCTCAACGGCAACCCGCTGACGAAGGCCCCGCTGCAGCCCGATTCGGTGATCCAGATCGGTCGTACGCGTATCGTGTTCCGCGTGCTCCCCCAGTCATCGACGCCCGACCCCTTCGACGGGCCCGACTCGACGGGTGGCCGACGATGACCTCAGCCCTCACCCTGCTGGTGCTCCATTTCGGCTTCCTGGCCGTCCTGTGGCTGTTCGTCTTCGTGATCGTGTTCGCGCTGAGAAGCGACCTGTTCGGGCAGCGGGCGCGCAAGATGCCGGCCGACGCCACACCCGGCAAGGCGAGCTCGACCGCCACCGCGCCTCCTGCACCCGCTCCGCGCGCCGCGCCCGCCGCGCCGGCACCGACCCCGCAGGGTGACGGCCGCGCGACGCGCCTCGTCATCACCAAGGGCGCGAAGGCGGGCGTCGAGATGCCCCTGGGCGACGGGCCGCTCACCATCGGCCGATCGCAAGAGAGCAATCTCGTGATCCGCGACGACTACACCTCGACCCACCACGCGCGCCTCATGCTCTGGAACGGCCGCTGGGTCGTCCAAGACCTCGACTCCACCAACGGCACGTTCCTCGCCGGTGATCGCGTGTCGGTCCCCACCCCCGTGCCCACGGGCGCGACCGTGACGATCGGGCAGACGAGCTTCGAGCTCCGGCGGTAGGCCCTCATGACGACGCACGCCAAGAGTGCCGCTCTGTCCAACGTGGGCAAGATCCGGTCCAACAACCAAGACAGCGGCTACGCCGGCACGCAGCTCTTCGTCGTGGCCGACGGCATGGGCGGGCACGCGGGCGGCGACGTGGCCTCGGCCATCGCGATCCGACGGATCCGCGAGACCGACCGCGTCTACACCTCGCCGGGTGACGCCGAGTTCGCGCTGCAGTCGTCGCTGATCGCGGCGAACCAGCTGCTGGCCGAGACGGTCTTCGAGCACCAAGAGCTCACCGGCATGGGCACCACCGTCAGCGCCATGCTGCGCGTCGGTGACAGCATGGCGATCGCCCACATCGGCGACTCGCGCATCTACCTGTTCCGCGAGGGCGAGCTCAGCCAGATCACCGCCGACCACACCTTCGTGCAGCGCCTGGTCGACAGCGGTCGCATCACGCCCGAAGAAGCAGCGGTCCACCCACGACGCAGCGTGCTGATGCGCGTGCTCGGCGACGTCGACGCGGCCCCCGAGATCGACACGGCCACCCTCGGCACGCAGCCCGGCGACCGCTGGCTGATCTGCTCGGACGGCCTCAGCAGCTACCTCGCGGAAGAGCGCATCAAGAAAGCGCTGGCCATGGGCCTCGACGCCGAGCAGACCGCCCGGCGCCTGGTGAAAGAGACGCTCGACCACGGCGCCCCCGACAACGTGACCGTCGTCATCGTCGACGTCGACGAATCGGGCGACTCGTCCCTCGACGAGCCCGTCACGGTCGGGTCGGCCGCCGCGCCCCTCAGCTTCGACAGCGACGCCGGCCGCAAGCAGCTGCGCCTGCCGACGATCCTGCTGCACCCGCTCAAGGTCGCCACGACGCCGGAGGACAGCCACTTCGAGCCCGAGAGCGACGAGTACCTCGCCGAGCTCATCGCCGAAGACAAGCGACGCCGTCGCCGTCGCCGCATCACCTGGCTGACCGCCCTCGTCGTGGCGGTCGCCGCGCTCGTCGCCGGGCTCGTGCTGACCTACCAGTGGACCCAAGACCACTACTACGTGGGAGAAGAGCGGGGCACGGTCGTCATCTACAAGGGCGTCCAGCAGAGCCTCGGGCCGATCGGCCTCTCGAGCGTCTACGAGACCACCGACGTCCAGGTCGACGACCTGCCGAACTACACGCAGACCACCGTGGAAGACACCATCAACGCCGGCTCCCTCGCGGACGCCCGGGCGATCGTCGAGAGGTTGGCCGATGCCAGCAACCCCTGACGCACCCGGCGGTGACGCGACCGAGGTCATCGGTCGCGTAGGAGGCGCGCGCAAGCCGTCCGCGAAGGCGTCCCGTCCCACGAACATGACGCAGGCGATCACGTTGCGCCTGCGTGAACCCGCGCGTCTGCGCAACCTCGAACTGCTCATGCTGCTGATCGCCTGCGGCGTCGCCGCCGGAGCGATGGTGCTGGTCCAGCTCGGCGCGACCGGCGAGGTCGACCCGACGGTGCTGATCGCGGGCTCGATGGTGCTCGGCCTGGCCCTGATCTTCCACGTCGTCCTGCGCGTCGTCGCCCGCGAGGCCGACCCGTTCGTCATGCCGATCGCCGTCACCCTGAACGGCATCGGCATCGCCATGATCTACCGACTCGACCTGGCCGAGGGCCGCGAGGGCTGGGGTGCCCTGGGCATCAAGCAGATGGTCTGGACCGTCCTCGCCATGGTGATCTCCCTCGCCGTGCTGCTCGTGATCCGCAACTACCGGGTTCTCTCCCGCTACCGCTACATCGCGATGTTCGTGTCGATCGTGCTGCTGCTGCTACCCCTGCTGCCGGGCATCGGGCGCGAGGGGCTGAACGCCCGCGTGTGGATCGACATCGGCCCGTTCTCCTTCCAGCCGGGTGAGATCGCCAAGATCACGCTGGCGATCTTCTTCGCCGGCTACCTCGTCACCGCCCGCGACAACCTCTCGCTGATGGGGCCGAAGATCCTCGGCATGCGGTTCCCGCGGCCCCGTGACCTCGGGCCGATCCTCATTGTCTGGCTCGTCGCCATGGGCGTCCTGATCTTCCAGCGCGACCTCGGAACCTCGCTGCTCTACTTCGGCCTCTTCCTGGTGATGATCTACGTCGGCACCGGCCGCGCGAGCTGGATCATCCTCGGGGTCGGGCTGTTCGTCGGCGGCGCCCTGGTCGCGAGCACCTTCCTGGGCTACGTGCAGGGCCGCTTCGCCGCCTGGCTCAACCCGTTCGCCCAGTCCGAGTACGACGCCGTCGGCGGGTCGTTCCAGCTCGTCCAAGGCCTGTTCGGCCTGGCGAACGGCGGGCTGATCGGCACGGGCCTCGGTCAAGGCCGTCCCCAGACGACCCCGCTCGCCGAGAGCGACTACATCTTCGCCTCGCTCGGCGAAGAACTCGGCCTGACCGGTCTCTTCGCCATCCTGGCGCTCTACCTCCTGCTCGTCTCCCGCGGGTTCCGCATCGGCTTCGTGGGTCAGGACGACTTCGGTCGGATGCTCGGGGTCGGCGTCGCCTTCGTCGTGGCCCTACAGGTCTTCGTGGTCATGGGCGGCGTGACGAGGGTGATCCCGCTGACGGGCCTCACCGCTCCGTTCCTCGCCGCAGGCGGCTCGTCGCTCGTGGCCAACTGGATCATCGTGGCCCTGCTGCTGCGACTGTCCGACTCCGTGCGCAACCAACCGAGGCTGGTGATCGGCTGATGAACAAAGAACTCCGACGCGTGAGCTACGTGGTGCTCGCCATGTTCGTCGCGCTCTTCCTCTCGACGACCTACATCACGGCGTTCCAGGCCGACGCGCTCAACGCCGACGCCCGCAACTCGCGGGCGCTGCTCGCCAGCTACTCGGCCCAGCGCGGCCCCATCCTGGTCGGCGGCCAGGCGATCGCGCAGTCGACGCCCGTCGACGACCAGTACGAGTTCCAGCGGACGTACTCGCAGCCCGACCTGTACGCGCCCGTCACCGGCTACTACACCCTGGGCCAGGGCTCCCGGGGCATCGAGGACGCCATGAACCGGTACCTCACGGGCAACGCGAACTCGCAGTTCTTCGACCAGGTCAACTCGCTGCTCACGGGTCAGGACCCCGAGGGCGCCACGGTCAACCTCACCCTCGACCCCACCGTGCAGCAGGCCGCGTACGACGCCCTCGGCTCGAACTCCGGCTCGGTCGTCGCGATGGACCCGAAGACCGGCAAGATCCTCGCCATGGTCTCGAAGCCCAGCTACGACCCCAACCCGCTCGCCAGCCACGACCGCCAGACCGTCACCGACGCCTACGACTCGCTGATCGCCGACCCCTCGGCCCCGCTGCAGAACCGGGCGATCCAGGGCGACCTCTACGCGCCGGGGTCGACCTTCAAGCTGATCACGACGGCGGCGGCGCTCGAGAGCGGCGACTACACGCCCGACAGCGCTTTCCCCAACCCGTCGACGCTGACCCTGCCCGGCACTAGCACCAACATCAACAACGCCGAGGGCGGAAGCTGCGGCGGCGGTGAGACGGCCACGATCGCGACGGCCCTCCGCCTGTCGTGCAACATCCCCATGGCTCAGCTCGGTCAGGCCCTCGGGGCGAAGGCCCTGCAAGAGCAGGCCGAGAAGTTCGGCTTCGGCGACAAGTCGATCGGCGTCCCCCAGGCCGTCACGCCGAGCCAGTTCCCCATCGAGGACTCCAAGGGCCAGGCCATCAACGACGCGACCCTCATGCTCCAGTCGTTCGGGCAGGGGTCCGACCGCGTGACGCCCCTGCAGATGGCCATGGTCTCGGCCGCCATCGCCAACGGCGGCACCGAGATGAATCCGACGTTGATCGAGAGCGTCCTGAACCCCGACCTGAGTCCGGTCGAGGATTTCTCGCCCTCCGAGTACGGCAAGCCCATCAGCTCCCAGACTGCGGCCACGATGACCGACATGATGGTGCAGGACGTCGCGAACGGTGCGGCGAGCAATGCAAGAATTGACGGCGTCGACGTCGCCGGCAAGACAGGAACGGCCGAGAACGGCCCCGGCGAGCCGTACACCCTCTGGTTCACCGGGTTCGCGCCTGCTGCTGACCCCGAGGTCGCGGTCGCCGTCGTCGTCGAGAACGGCGGCGGACAGGGCCAGTCCGCATTCGGCAACAGTGTCGCGTCACCGATCGCGAAGAAAGTACTAGAGGCGGTGCTGAACAAATGAGACCATCCGGCGGAGTCACCTTCGGTGGGCGTTACCAGCTGTCGACCCGAGTCGCCATCGGCGGCATGGGCGAGGTCTGGGAAGCCACCGACCTCGTCATCGGCCGAACGGTCGCCATCAAGATCCTCAAGGACGAGTACCTGGGCGATCCGGGCTTCCTCGAGCGCTTCCGCGCCGAGGCCCGCCACGCGGCCCTCGTCAACCACGAGGGCATCGCGAACGTCTTCGACTACGGCGAGGAAGAGGGCAGCGCCTACCTGGTGATGGAGCTCGTCCCCGGCGAGGCCATGTCGACGGTCCTCGAGCGCGATCGGGTCCTGCCCACCGACAAGGTCCTCGACATCGTCGCGCAGACCGCGGCTGCCCTGCAGGCCGCCCACGCCGCAGGTCTCGTGCACCGCGACATCAAGCCCGGCAACCTGCTCGTCACCCCCGACGGCCGCGTGAAGATCACCGACTTCGGCATCGCACGCATCGCCGACCAGGTGCCGTTGACGGCCACGGGTCAGGTCATGGGCACCGTGCAGTACCTCTCGCCCGAGCAGGCGAGCGGTCACCCGGCCTCCCCGAGCACCGACATCTACTCGTTGGGCATCGTCGCCTACGAAGCCCTGGCCGGTCGTCGTCCGTTCACGGGCGAGTCCCAGGTCGCCATCGCCATGGCCCAGATCAACGAGCAGCCGCCCGACCTCCCGTCGACGGTGTCCGAGCCCGTCCGCCGTCTCGTCCTGTCGTGCATCGCGAAGAAGCCCGGTGAGCGCCCCGCGACGGCCTCGGCCCTCGCCCAGGCGGCTCGTGCCCTCCGCCGAGGCGACGTCGCCGCCGCGACCATCGCCGTGCCGGCGATCGGTGCGGCAGCGGCCACGCCCGCCGACGCCGCGACCCAGGCCTTCAACGCCCAGGACGCGACGACGCAGCTCTTCGATCCGATGGCCACGCGAGCCCAGAGCGCCGCAGGTGGTGCGGCCGCGGGCTACGTGGCCGGCTCGGCCGATCCCGAGGCCCTCCGCGCCGGCGACGACGAGCCCGCCGACGAGAAAAAGCGCAGCCCCTGGTTCTGGCCGTTGATCGTCCTCGCCGTCCTGGCCGTCGCCGCCCTCGTCGTCGGCATCGTCTTCGCGGTGGGCACCACCGGCGCCCCGGCGCCCCCGCCGCCGACGCCGGCTCCACGCCGCCCGACCCGCACGCCCCGACCCCGACGCCGACCCCGACGTCGGTCACCGTGACCTCGGGCGACTACGTGGGGCTGACCGAGGCGGCGGCACGCGCAGCCCTCGAAGAGCTCGGCCTGCAGGTCGACTCGGCGGATGCCGGATCGAGTGCGCCGAGCCCCGACCAGGTCGGCACCGTCGCGAGCATCGACCCCACGGGTGCGCTCGAGAAGGGCTCCTCGGTGACGATCTACATCTACCGCGCGGCCCCGACCCCTGCCCAGCCGTCGACGCCCACGGCGACGCCGGGTCAGATCGCCGCCGGCGAGACCGCCACCATCAACTGGCCCGCCTACACCGGGTGCCCGACCGGCTACTCGCTCACCGGCTACTCGTACACGATCACCGGCGGGACCGACACCTCGGGTCAGTCGGCCGGGGGCCTCGGTGCCAATGCGACGTCCCTCACGGTGACGGCCTCGGCCGCCGGCAACCTGACGGTCAGCTACGTGGCCAACTGCGGTCAGATCGCGTCCGAGCCGTCGCCGGGTGTCACCATCACGGTGACGGCACCGCCTACGACGCCCGCTCCGAGCCCCTCGGACGGCTCCGACCCCCAGTAGGTTCCTCGTGACCCCGGCGGACGAGTCGACCGGGGTCACGAAGCCCTGACAATCATCCCTGCGGCCTAGGTCCGTACCCAGTCCGGGGGCAACCGCCCCGGTACACTGGCTCCGACCGTGTCGCCAGACAGGGGTGGGTCGTTGGGAGAACAGGCGTGGCTGAAGGTGTGAGAGAGAGCATCCATCTCCTCGCCAACCGGTACCAGATCGGTGACCTGATCGGCCGCGGTGGCATGGCCGACGTCCACGTCGGCACCGACGCCCGGCTCGGTCGCAAGATCGCCGTCAAGCTGATGAAGCCCAGCCTCGCCACCGATCCGGCCTTCCGCTCGAGGTTCCGACAAGAGGCCCAGGCCGCCGCCCGCATGGCCCATCCGACCATCGTCCGGGTCTTCGACGCCGGCGAAGAGGTCGTCCGCGACAGCCGTGGGCTCGCCGTGGTCGTCCCGTTCATCGTCATGGAGTACGTCGAGGGGCGCCTGCTCAAGGACATCGTCGCCGAGGGCCCGCTCGACCCCGACGAGGCAGTCCGGGTCACGGCGGGCGTGCTGACGGCCCTCGAGTACTCGCCCCGGGCGGGCGGGGTCCACCGTGACATCAAGCCCGGCAACGTCATGCTGACCAACTCCGGTCAGGTCAAGGTGATGGACTTCGGCATCGCCCGGGCCATCAGCGACTCCGCGGCCACCGTCGCGCAGACCACGGCCATCCTCGGCACCGCCCAGTACTTCAGCCCCGAGCAGGCGCGCGGTGAGACCGTCGACGCCCGCACCGACCTCTACTCGACCGGCGTCATGCTCTTCGAGTTGCTCACGGGCAAGCCGCCCTTCACCGGCGACAGCGCCGTGGCGGTCGCCTACCGTCACGTCAGCGAGCCTCCCGTCCCGCCGAGCACCGTCGAGCGCGGCGTCAGTCCGGCGCTCGACGCCGTCGTCCTGCACGCCCTCACGAAAGACCGCTTCGACCGCTTCCAGAGCGCCGCCGAGTTCCGTGACGACCTCGAGGCCGCCGGTGCCGGTCGCGCGCCGGCCCGCCGACCGCATGCCGTCGACGCCGGCTCCACGCTCTTCGGCGTGAACCCGCACTCGAGCGCCGGCAGCGAGGCCGCGTTGAAAGAGCTGCAGTCCGACGACACGGGACGACCCCAACGAACGCAGACCCGCCCACCCGTGGCCTGGATCTGGGCGGGCATCGTGCTCGTGGCCGTCGTCATCGTGGCCGTCGTCTTCTGGGTGGTCAACCTCACCCCTCCCACGGTCGACAACGCCCAGTCGTCCCGCATTCCCGACCTCGTCGGGGTCAGCTTCGAGACCGGGTCCGCCCGCCTCGACGACCTGGGGCTGACGGTCGTCCGCGCCGACGCGAGCAGCCCGACGATCGAGGCCGGCGACATCGTTTCGACCGATCCCCTGCCCGGCACGTCCGTCCCGAAAGAGTTCGCGGTCACGGTGACCGTCTCGTCCGGGCCACAACTCGTCGCGATGCCCGCCGTCACCGGGCAGACCGTCGACGCCGCGTGGCAGGCCGTCACCGATGCCGGTCTCGAACGGGGTCAGCAGAGCACCGATTACTCGCCCACGGTGCCCGCAGGGTCCGTCCTCTCGTCCGATCCGGCAGCGGCCGCGCAGATCGCCCTCGGCTCGGATGTCGACCTCGTGGTGTCCAACGGCCTCGTGCAGCTTCCCGACGTCACCCGGCAACCCTCCGAAGAGGCCATCACGACCCTCCGTGACCAGCTGGGTCTGACGGTCACCCCGCAGTCCGACCCCGGTTGCACCGGTGAGACCGTGTCGGGCATGAGCGTTCCACCCGGCGACGTGGCTCAGGGCTCGGCCGTCACCCTGCGCATCTGCACCGGCTGATCCCACCGGAGGTCAGAACTCGTCTCTGAGGGTTCGACGCCGGGTTCGACGCCGTGTCCGACGCCGCGAGGTCGACGCCGCGAGTCCGGTGCCCAGGGTTCGACTCCGCGAGGTCGACGCCGAGTGAGCGGTATTCAGCCGAGGTCGACGAGCGGGTCGAGCCCTCTGGCCGTCACGGACGCTTCCGGCAGGCCGGCGACCGACAGCCAGTTCCCGATCATCTGGTATCCGCCCTGCGTCAGCACCGACTCGGGGTGGAACTGCACGCCGTACACCGGTGAGGAACGGTGGCGCAGGCCCATGATGACGCCACCCGTGGTGCGTGAGGTCACCTCGAGCGTCTCGGGCACCGTCTCGTCCACGACGGCGAGCGAGTGGTACCGTGTCGCGGTGAACGGCTGCGGAACACCCTCGTAGAAGGCACTGTCGTCGTGTTCGACCTTCGACGTCTTGCCGTGCATCAGCTCGTCGGCGTGGGTGACCGTGGCCCCCAGGGCCTCGGCGATGGCCTGGTGCCCGAGGCAGACGCCCAGCAACGGCTTGTCGGCGGCCAGGGCGGCGTGCACGACGTCGATCGAGACACCGGCAGCCGCGGGCGTCCCCGGGCCGGGCGACAGCAGCACGGCGTCGTACTCGGCGATGCGGTCGGCGGTGTCGGCCGCCTCGAAGGCGTCGTTGCGTACGACGTCCGTCTCGGCCCCCAACTGCTGGAGGTAACCGTTCAGCGTGTAGACGAAGCTGTCGTAGTTGTCGAGGACCAGGATGCGCGTCATGGTTGCTCCACGGTGACGTCGGGGGTGGGCAGGAGTTCGTTGACGTAGGGGAAGACCCACTCGACGAGGGTGAACAGCACGGCGGCGATCAGGATGAGCACGAGCACGAGCCTCACCCACCAGGGGCCGGGCAGGATGCGCCAGAGGGCGGAGTACACGGTCAGCCTCCGATTCCGGCAGCGGCGAGCTCGGCGGGTGCACCGGCCGACAACGGCTGCCACGAGTCGAACACACCGTAGGCGACAATGCGTTCTTGAGCGGTGAACATCGGGTTGCAGCTCGTCAGGGTGATCAGGCGGTCACCCGAGGTCGCCGACACGTCGGGGGCGTCGGGCACCTGCTGCAGCACGGAGACCTGCGTGGCCTGGACGTACTGCAGGTTGCGGAACGAGTAGGTGAACCAGCCGTCCTGCGTCTGGACGTACATCTTGTCGCCTTCTTGCAGGTCGGCGATCTTGTTGAAGGGCGCCCCGTAGGTGGTCCGGTGGGCGGCGATGCCGAAGTTGCCGACCTGGCCGGGCATCTGGGTCTCGTCGTAGTGACCGATGCCGATCTTGTTGAGGGTGCGCACGGTGCTCGTGCCCCCGGCGATCGGGACGGCGTAGTCGGCGCCGAACCGTGGGACGTAGAAGTTGGCGAACGTCTCGGCCTCACCGGGCGCCGCCCCCACGGGCGGTTCGCCGTACGAGCCGTCGGTCGACGGCTGGGGAGCCGGCGTCGCCGCCTGGTCGAACTGTTCGCTCAGTCGTGCTGCGTCGCCCTTGTAGGCGTCGGCGACGACGAGGTCGTTGAACCACTGCTGCCACCCGATGAAGAGCAGCACCAGCACACCGGCGGTGATGAGCAGTTCTCCGAGGACACTGACGAAGGAGGCGCGTGATCGTGGCCGACGCGTCGTGCGTCTCGAGATCAGGGCCTCGCCCCCGTGGTCCGTCATGACTCAATTCTAGGCGGGCTTCCGTTCCCCTGAGACGGTGGGGACCAGCGGTGGACAACGTGTGGAGAGCATGTGGAGAACGCGGTCGTTCCCGTGGACGGCCGGGACGGCCCTCCCAGGACCGAAAAGTGCCTCACGGTACACTGTGCGCCATGGCCAAAGACACGAACCGCAGCACGAAGCCCGCCCGTACCGCAGAGGACGCACCGAACCCCGTCTGGTTCAAGCCGGTCATGTTCGGCTTCATGCTCGTCGGTCTCGTCTGGATCGTGGTCTTCTACGTCAGCCAGAGCACCCTGCCGGTGGCATCGCTCGGCTCGTGGAACATCTTGGTCGGCTTCGGCATCATGTTCATCGGCTTCCTGATGACCACCCGGTGGCGCTAGAACGCACCTTCGAACTTACACGCCTGTAACTATCCCCATTGTGGGAAACCCTGTGGATAACTTTTCTGTGGATAACTCGGGCAGGTGAGATCGCGTCGGCCGACGAGAAGAGGCGGCTCCCCGATGGGGAGCCGCCTCTCGTCGTTCGTGGGCCGATCGCCTCAGAACAAGCCGACGAGTTGAGCAGATCTGGCCAGGAGCACCGCGACCACGATCACGCCGATCACCACGAGCCCGACGGTCTGCAGTGCGTGCTTCGAGCGGTGACGGGTCTTCGAGAACAGGAACGCGACGGCCCCGCCCACGACGATGCCCCCGAGGTGAGCCTGCCAGGCGATGCCGGGCACGATGAAACCGATCGCGAGGTTGATGCCCACGAGCACCAGGAGCTGGATGCTGCGGCCGCCGAGGCTGCGGGCGATGACGAAGAACGCCGCCATCAGACCGAAGATCGCCCCGGAGGCGCCGACCACGAAACTACCCGGTGCCAGCAGGGCGACCGCAGCCGATCCGCCGATGCCCGAGAGGAAGTAGAGGGCGGCGAACCGACCTCGCCCCAGCTGACGTTCGAGCTCTGCCCCGAAGATGTACAGCGAGTACATGTTGAAGAGGATGTGCAGGATGCTGCCGTGGACGAACATCGTCGTCACGGCACGCCAGGGCTGCACGAGTTCGAGCGGTGGGTAGAAGGCCAGGGCTCGCGTGACCACGCCGTTGCCCGTCCCGGTCACGAGCTGCAACAAGAACACCGCGACGGTGACGGCGATGATGCCGTAGGTCACGACGGGGGCTCCACGCCGGGAGGCGCTCCGGACGCGGCCGACCACCTGCGGTTGGAGGCGCGGTGCGTTGCCCCGCGCCTCCTTCACGCACTCCGGGCAGTGCACGCCCACCGCGGCGGGCGTCTGACACTCGCCGCAGATGGTGCGACCGCACCGCTGGCAGAGCACGAAGCTCTGCCGATCGGGGTGCCGGTAGCAGTAGTTCGACCGATCGTGCGGATCGGTCACCTAGACCTCGTCGATGGTGACGCTCTCGAGCACCACGTCCTCGAGCGGCTTGTCGCGCGCGTCGGTCTTGACGGCCTCGATCGCGTCGACGACCTTCTTGGACTCGTCGTCGGCGACCTCGCCGAAGATGGTGTGCTTGCCCTGCAGCCACGGGGTCGGGACCGTCGTGATGAAGAACTGCGAACCGTTCGTTCCCTTGCCGCCACGCGTGCCGGCGTTGGCCATCGCGAAGATGTAGGGGGCGTTGAAGTTCAGCTCGGGGTGGATCTCGTCGTCGAACTGGTAGCCGGGACCGCCGACGCCCTGGCCGAGGGGGTCGCCGCCCTGGAGCATGAAGTCCTTGATGATGCGGTGGAAGACGACGCCGTCGTAGAGCTTGTCGGTGCTGACCTTGCCGGTGGCCGGGTGGGTCCACTCTTTGGTGCCGGTGGCTAGGCCGACGAAGTTGGCGACGGTCTTCGGGGCGTGGTCGCCGAAGAGGTTCACCTTGATGGTGCCGAGGTTGGTGGTGAGGGTGGCGACAGCGGTGTGCGTTGACATGTCGTCATTCTTCCACAGCCACCTCGGCGCACCAGCGACTCCCCAGGCACCGTTCCGTGACCTGTCAGGAACCTCCGTGCCACACTGGGAGGGGCCAGCAACTCTGGCTCCACTGCCTACTCGTTGGAGGAACGTTCATGGCCCTGTCACGCAAGCAGAAGAAAGAACTCAAGAAGTTCAAGAAGCACGCTGCGGCGGTGTGGGGTGAGCAGCGCGGCGTGATCGACCACGCCGGCAAGGTCATCGGCGGCTACCGCGACGACGCCGTCAAGATCGCGAACAAGAAGGTCGTCCCCCAGATCAAGCACGCGGTGGACTCCAACGTCCGTCCCGTGGTCTCGCAGGGCCTTTCGACCGGGTCGCACTACGCGTCCGTCGCCCAAGACCGTCTGAAGCACGACGTGTACCCGGCGTTCTCGTCGGCCCTCGGCAACCTCGACCTCGCCAACGACCCCAAGGTCCAGAAGGCCGTCAAGAACGCCAAGAAGCAGGGCAAGAAGGCAGCGGCCAAGTACGTGCCGCGCCAGCAGAAGTCGGGCCCCGGCGTCGGCGGCGTCCTGCTGATCGGCGTGGGCGTCGTCGCTCTCGGTGCCCTGGTGTTCGCGGCCGTGCAGACGTTGCGTGCCGACGACGAACTCTGGGTCGCCGACGACGACGCCGACACCAAGGCCTAGTCCCCCGCACCCCCACGAAGGGCCCGCCTCCCCCGGAGGCGGGCCCTTCGTCGTCCACCGGCCTCGCGACTGCAACGACCGACGGCGGCCCCGGCTGCACGCCGCACGCCGCACGCCGCACGCCACATCGGCGCAGCCGACACGGGGCCCGGAGCGCACCGGCCTCACCCCCGCCGTACATTGCACGCCACGTCGGCGAAGCCGACACGGGCCCGGAGGGCCCCGAACCAGCACGCCGCCCCTGCGCCGCAGGGGCGGCGGCGCAGCAAAGAGAACAGAACGAGAATTGCCCCTGTCGCTGACGAAGTCAGCGGACAGGGGCAAGGCAATCGAGTGGAGCCTGGGAGAATCGAACTCCCGACATCCTGCTTGCAAAGCAGGCGCTCTACCAACTGAGCTAAGGCCCCGACCCCCCGGTCACCGGGGGAACGAGCACGATCTCACCTGTCTGCACGTCGTCAGACGAACTCGAGATGAGACCGGTACTGCGTGGGGCTAATAGGACTTGAACCTATGACCTCTTCGTTATCAGCGAAGCGCTCTAACCGCCTGAGCTATAGCCCCCGGGCCGTCGTAAAGCCTACAGCACCACGACGGCGAACTCGAATCGGCGGATTCCGCCGACGCGAGTGATGGATCAGTTGTTGGTGAAACCGACGAGCAGGCCGCCGGTGATGCGCACGCTCAGGTTGTAGAGGACAGCGACGATGGCGCCGAGAACCGTGCCGACGACCACGTTGAGGATGGCGACGACGATCGAGAAGAGCATGATCTGACCGACGTTGAAGGTGTCCTGGATCGAGAAGCTCGAGTCACCGAGGATGTCTCGCAGCAAGGCGTCGAGGTCGTCGAAGATGCCGGTCTGGTTGAGGATGGCCCAGATCAGGAAGGTGGCGACGACCGTGATGATGCCGATCGCGACGGAGATCAGGAAGGCCAGCTTCACGACCGACCAGAAGTCGATGTAGACGAGCTTGAGGCGGACCTGCTTGGTGCCGGACGGTCGTTTCGCCTTCTTCTGCAGTCTCTCGGCGACACTACTCATTGTTCGTTTCCTCTCCGGCGGTTCCGGTGGCCTCGTCGTCGGTCGACTCGGCGTCGACCGACGTGGCGTCGGTCGTGGGGATCTCGGTGTCGGCGTCGACGGACTCGACGGACTCGACAGACACTACGGCCTCGGCCACGGCGTCCGCACTCTCGTCGACCTCGGCCGCGAGATTGCGCTCACTGTTGCGGGCCACCGCGATGATGCGATCGTCGCTCGCGAAGCGGGCGAAGACGACGCCCATCGTGTCGCGCCCCTTCGCCGGCACCTCGGAGACGGCCGATCGGACCACCTTGCCCCCGGACAGGACCACGAGCACCTCGTCGTCCTCGCCGACGATCAGGGCGCCGGCGAGGTCACCCCGCGCCTCCGCGAGCTTGGCGACCTTGATGCCGAGGCCGCCACGGTTCTGGACGCGGTACTGGTCGGCGGCCGTGCGCTTGGCGTAGCCACCCTCGGTGACGACGAAGACGTATCCTTCTTCACCGACGACGGAGGCGCTGAGCAGCGTGTCGTCGTCGCGGAAGGTCATGCCCTTCACGCCCGAGGTCGACCTGCCCATGGGGCGCAGCGACTCGTTGGTCGCCGTGAAGCGCAGCGACATGCCGTGGCGAGAGACGAGCAGGAGGTCGTCGTGCTCGTCGACCAGCAGGGCCGAGACGAGCTCGTCGTCGTCACGCAGGTTGATCGCGATGATGCCGCCGGTGCGGTTCGTGTCGTACTCGGTGAGGGCCGTCTTCTTGATCAGGCCGTCGCGGGTGGCGAGCACGAGGTAGTCGGCGACCTCGTAGTCGCGGATGTCGAGCACCTGCGAGATCTGTTCGTCGGGCTGCATGGCGAGCAGGTTGGCCACGTGCTGGCCCTTGGCGTCGCGTCCGGCCTCTTGCAGCTCGTAGGTCTTGGCGCGGTAGACCCGGCCCTTGTTCGTGAGGAAGAGCAACCAGTGGTGGGTGGTCGTGACGAAGAAGTGGTCCACGACGTCGTCCGCGCGCAGCTGTGCTCCGCGGACGCCCTTGCCGCCACGGTGCTGGCTGCGGTAGTTGTCGCTGCGGGTGCGCTTGACGTAGCCGCCGCGCGTGATGGTGACGACCATCTCTTCTTCGGGGATGAGGTCTTCGACGCTCATGTCGCCGTCGAAGCCGAACATGATCTCGGTGCGGCGGTCGTCGCCGTACTTGTCGGTGATCTCGGCGAGCTCGTCGCTGACGATCGTGCGCTGACGCTCGGGCTTGGCCAGGATGTCCTGGTAGTCGGCGATCTCACGCTCGAGCTTGTCGGCGTCGTCCTGGATCTTCTGACGCTCGAGGGCGGCCAGGCGACGCAGCTGCAGGTTGAGGATGGCCGAGGCCTGGATCTCGTCGACGTCGAGGAGGTCCATGAGACCCGCGCGCGCCTCCTCGACGGTCGGCGACCGCCGGATGAGCGCGATGACCTCGTCCAGGGCGTCGAGGGCCTTCAGGTAGCCGCGCAGGATGTGCGCGTCGGCTTCGGCCTTCTTCAGGCGGAACATCGTCCGGCGGACGATGACTTCGATCTGGTGGTCGACCCATGCCGAGATGAAGCCGTCGAGCGCGAGGGTGCGCGGCACGCCGTCGACGATCGCGAGCATGTTCGCGCCGAAGTTCTCCTGCAGGCTGGTGTGCTTGTAGAGGTTGTTCAGCACGACCTTGGCGACGGCGTCGCGCTTGAGCACGATGACGAGTCGCTGGCCGGTACGACCCGAGGTCTCGTCGCGGATGTCCGCGATGCCTCCGATGCGCCCGTCCTTGACGAGCTCAGCGATCTTGATCGCGAGGTTGTCGGGGTTGACCTGGTACGGCAACTCGGTGACGACGAGGCAGGTGCGCCCCTGGAGCTCTTCGACGTTCACGACCGCGCGCATCGTGATCGAGCCGCGGCCCGTGCGGTAGGCGTCCTGGATGCCGCGGACGCCGAGGATCTGCGCACCCGTCGGGAAGTCGGGGCCCTTGACGCGCTGCATGAGCGCCTCGAGCAGCTCTTCGCGCGACGCGGTGGGGTTCTCCAGGTACCACTGGGCGCCCGACGCGACCTCGCGCAGGTTGTGCGGCGGGATGTTCGTCGCCATGCCGACGGCGATGCCGACCGAGCCGTTGACCAGCAGGTTGGGGAACCGGCTGGGCAGGATGGCGGGCTCGCGGGTGCGACCGTCGTAGTTGTCCTGGAAGTCGACGGTGTCCTCGTCGATGTCGCGGACCATCTCGAGCGCGAGCGGAGCCATCTTCGTCTCGGTGTACCGCGGGGCGGCGGCGCCGTCGTTGCCGGGCGAACCGAAGTTGCCCTGACCGAGCGCGAGCGGGTAGCGCAGGCTCCACGGCTGGACGAGGCGGACCAGCGCGTCGTAGATCGCCGTGTCGCCGTGCGGGTGGAACTGCCCCATGACGTCACCGACGACGCGCGAGCACTTCGAGAACGCGCGGTCGGGGCGGTAGCCGCCGTCGTACATCGCGTAGATGACGCGACGGTGCACGGGCTTGAGGCCGTCACGCACCTCGGGCAGGGCCCGGCCGACGATGACGCTCATCGCGTAGTCGAGGTACGAGCGCTGCATCTCGAGCTGCAGGTCGACCTGCTCGATGCTGTCGCGCTTCGGTGCCTCGGCGAAGGTCTGGGTTCCCTCGGCGTCGATGCCCTCGGGGGTGTCTGTCGGCTCGTCGGCCATGATTCTCCGTTTGTCGTGGTCTGCCCCGTTGTGCTCGTCGGGGCGCGGGCGTGCTCCGGATCAGCCGGAGGCGCGCATCAGATGTCGAGGAAGCGGACGTCTTTCGCGTTCTGCTGGATGAAGTTGCGTCGTGACTCGACGTTCTCGCCCATCAGGGTGTCGAAGATGGTGTCGGCGGCCACGGCGTCCTCGAGGGTGACCTGCAGCAGCGTGCGCGTGTCGGGGTCCATCGTGGTCTCCCACAGCTCTTTGTAATCCATCTCGCCGAGGCCCTTGTAGCGCTGGATCGCGTTCTCCTTCGGGATGCGCTTGCCGGCCGCGCGACCCGAGACGAGCACCGCATCGCGCTCGGCGTCGCTGTACACGTACTCGTGGGCGGCGTTGCTCCACTTGAGCTTGTAGAGCGGGGGCTGCGCCAGGTAGACGTAGCCGAGGTCGATCAGCGGGCGCATGTAGCGGAAGAGCAAGGTGAGCAGCAGCGTCGTGATGTGCTGGCCGTCGACGTCGGCGTCGGCCATCAGGACGATCTTGTGGTACCTCGCCTTGTCGGGGTCGAAGTCTTCTCCGATGTCGGCGCCGAAGGCCTTGATCATGGCCTGGACCTCGTTGTTGCCGAGGGCACGGTCGAGACGGGCCTTCTCGACGTTGAGGATCTTGCCCCGCAGCGGCAGGATCGCCTGGGTCTCGGGGTTGCGCCCCTGCACCGCCGAACCGCCGGCCGAGTCGCCCTCGACGATGAAGATCTCGCTTCGCGAGGGGTCTTTGCTCTGGCAGTCCTTGAGCTTGCCGGGCATGCCGTTCGACTCGAGCACGCCCTTGCGGCGGGTCTGCTCACGCGCCTTGCGCGCGGCGAGACGGGCCTGCGACGCGAGGATGCCCTTGCGGACGATCTCGGCGGCCTGCTTGGGGTTGCGGTCGAACCAGTCGTTCAGCTGCGAGCCGGCGACCTTCTGCACGAACGACTTGGCCTCGGTGTTGCCGAGCTTGGTCTTCGTCTGGCCCTCGAACTGCGGCTCGCCGAGCTTGATCGAGATGACGGCGGTCAGGCCTTCACGGACGTCGTCGCCCGAGAGATTGTCGTCCTTCTCCTTGAGGAAGTTCTTCTCGCGCGCGTAGCGGTTGATCAACGTGGTCAGCGCCGCGCGGAAGCCCTCTTCGTGCGTGCCGCCCTCGTGCGTGTTGATCGTGTTCGCGTAGGTGTGGACGCTCTCTTGGTACGAGGTGTTCCACTGCATCGCGACCTCGAGCGAGATCTTCTTCTCGGTGTCTTCTTGCTCGAAGGCGATGATGTCGTCGTGGACGGTCTCGACCTTCTTGGTCGTGTTGAGGTACTCGACGTAGTCGACGAGGCCCTTCTCGTAGTGGAAGACGTCGTGGCGGGGCTCGGCGTCGTCTTCTTGCACGCGCTCGTCGCTGAGCTCGATGCGCAGGCCCTTGTTCAGGAAGGCCATCTGCTGGAACCGCGTGCGCAGCGTCTCGTAGTCGAATTCGACGGTCTCGAAGATCTCGGCGTTGGGCCAGAACGTGATCGTCGTGCCCGTGGTGTCGTCTTCTTCGCCCTTGGCCAGCGGCGCGACGGGGACGCCGTCGGTGAAGCTCTGACGGTAGACGTTGCCCTGTCGGCGCACCTCGACGTCGAGCTCGCTCGACAGGGCGTTGACGACCGAGCTGCCGACGCCGTGCAGACCACCCGACACCGCGTAACCGCCGCCGCCGAACTTGCCGCCGGCGTGCAGCACGGTCAGGACGACCTCGACGGTCGACCGACCCTCGACGGGGTGCACGTCGACCGGGATGCCGCGGCCGTTGTCGACGCCGCGCACGCCGCCGTCCTCGCGCATGGTGATCTCGATGTGGTCGCAGTGGCCGGCCAGGGCCTCGTCGACCGAGTTGTCGACGATCTCGTAGACCAGGTGGTGCAGACCACGGGGGCCCGTCGAGCCGATGTACATGCCGGGGCGCTTGCGGACGGCCTCGAGACCCTCAAGGACCTGGATCGCACTGGCGCCGTAGGTGTCGTCGGGCTGGGCGTCGGTGGGATCAGCTGACATGTGCGTAGGGGCTCCTGCCGGACGAGACGAAGGTGTGCCGACCGGTCGCGACCGCTGTCTGGGCGGCCCTCGGACGACCTTCCGAGTCTACCGCAGGCCCGTCCACCGCGGGGCGAAATCCGCCCTCAGACGGATTTTCCCACCGCACTTGGACGATTCACCCTCGTCAACCGTAAGTATCGCGAGGGCCCCGCCCTGGAACCGATCTGGGGCCGCGTTTCCAGGTCGGGGCGTTGGGTGCCAAGAAACGCACCGACTGGATGCCCGCGTCCGGGTACCTCTGCACGATGGTCGTCGTGACCTGCGTGCGCATCAACCGGAGCTGCGTCGCCCAGGCCGTCGAATCGCATTGAACGGTCAGGGTGCCGTCGTCGATCGACACCGGATCCGAGTGCGCGGCCAGCTCGGCGCCCACCATGTCGGGCCAGGCGGTCATCAGCTCGGACTGCGCCAACGGACTGTTCCAGCCGAGTTCGTTGGTGACGGCCGACAGCACGTCGGCGATCCCCCGGGGCTCGCGTCCGGTGCCGAACGGCTGGCTCGGGGACCCCAGCTTGATCGACTTGCGCTTCCGAGCGTCGCGCGACCGCGAGTTGGGGTCGCCGAACACCCGGCGGAACCGTAGGTAGACCCGTTGGGCCTCGCTGTCGGGCTGCGGCTCGGGTTCAGGAGGCGCGGGTGGCGTGGACGCCGGAGGCTGCGGTGCGTCGTCGACGCTCACCGCGCCTCCTCGGTGTCGGCCTCACGGGGTCGCTCGTCGCCACTCGCCTCGGGGACGACCGCGTCGTCCCCGGGACCGTCGGCGTCGGGGGCGTGGGGGGCGTCGGCCACGGGGGCGTCGTCGACGATCGTCCCCTTGGCGATGCGGACCGTGTGGGCCTTGAGCCGTGAGGGGACGTCGCCCTCGACCGCCGCCGTGATGAGCACCTGCTCGTAGCCGGCGACCGCGTCGGCCAGGCGTTCACGACGGGATCCGTCGAGCTCGGCGAAGACGTCGTCGCGCACGTCACCGGGTCGCCCGTCGGCGAGTCGACCCGCACCACCGCGGCCGAGGCCAGTTTGAGCGCCAAGGCGAACGACCAGGACTCGCCGTGGCTCGCGTATCCGCGCGCGGGCAGCCCGTTGAGCGAGAGGAAGAGGGCGTCTCGGTGCGGGCCCACGAGCGTCAGGCCCCGTTCGAGCTCGGTCGGTCGGACGCGGGCCAGCGCCTGGCGGAAGACCTCGGGCACCTCGTCGGCGGGGATCGACTCGGTCGGCCCCTCGGCCGCGGTCGTCTCGTCGTCGGGTGTCGCTCCCCGGATGCTCAACACCGTCGACAACCGCGCGGCGGGGTCGGCCCCGGCCCCCGCCGCGTAGGCACGAGCCACCTCGGGGGCCAGGTCGGCGGCGAGCCGGTCGCGCGCGACGACGAGTTCGCTGCCGAGGGACACGAGACGTTCGTCCCAGATGTCGAGCGTGCTGAGCTGACCGGCCTTCACCCCGGAGGCGCGGGCCGACTTCAGAAGCGTGTTGCGTTGCTTGAGCACCCGGTCGTAGTCGGTCTGCACGCCGGCGAACCGGGGCGACCGGGCTACCAGCAGCTCGTCGAGGAAGCGTCGACGACCGGAGGGCTCGCCCCGGACGAGCGCCAGGTCTTCCGGGGCGAAGAGGACGCTGGTGAAGTAGCGCGGCAACTCGCGGGGCTTGATGGCCCCACGGTTGACCTGCGCCCGGTTCGGCGACGACCGGTTGATCTGCACCTCGGCCAGGAGTTCGCGGTCGTCGGCGAGCAACCGGGCCCGGACGACGGCCGAGTCTCGTCCTTGGCGGATGAGCGCGGCATCGGACGACACCCGGTGGGATCCGAGACTCGAGAGGTAGCCGAGGGATTCGACCAGGTTCGTCTTCCCCTGGCCGTTGCTGCCGACGAAGAGGTTCGGCCCGCGCACGAGGCTGACTTCGGCAGACGTGTAGTTGCGGAAGTCCGTCAGGCTGAGATGCAGTACTCGCACGCGGGCCGGTGGAGGCGCTAGGCCTTCTTGACGGCGTGGCCGCCGAACTGGTTGCGCAGTGCGGCGACGGCCTTCATGGTCGGCGAACCCTCGCCCTGACGCGAGACGAAGCGCGCGAAGATCGAGGCGCTGATCGTCGGCATCGGGACGGCGTGGTTGATCGCCTCTTCGAGGGTCCAGCGGCCCTCGCCGCTGTCTTCGACGTAGCCCGAGATCTCGGCGAGCTTGGGGTCGGCCTCGAGGGCGAGCACCATGAGCTCGAGCAGCCAGGAGCGCACGACGGTGCCGCGCTGCCAGGCCTTGAAGGTGCCGGTGACGTCCTTGATCAGGTCGCTACGGGCCTCGAGCAGTTCGTAGCCCTCGCCGTAGGCCTGCATGATCGCGTACTCGATGCCGTTGTGGACCATCTTGGCGTAGTGACCCGCACCGGTGTCGCCGGCGTGGACGAAGCCCTCTTCGCGGGGACCTTCGGGACGCAGGGCGTCGAAGATCGGCTGCGCCAGGGCGACGTTCTCGGCGGAACCGCCGACCATGAGACCGTAGCCGTTGTCCTTGCCCCAGACACCGCCCGAGACGCCGGCGTCGACGTACTTGATGCCCTTGCCGCCGAGGAGCTTCTCGTTGGCGAAGTCGCTGGTGAACTTCGAGTTGCCACCGTCGATGACCAGGTCGCCCTCGGAGAGCTCTTTCGAGAGCTCTTCGATGACGCCGGCGGTGATTTCGCCCGCGGGCACCATGACCCAGACGATGCGGGGGGCGGGGAGGGTGGTGGCGAGCTCGGCGAGGCTGGCGACGTCGGAGACGGCGGGGTTCGCGTCGTAACCGGTCACCTCGATGCCGTTGTCGCGCAGGCGGGCGCGCATGTTGTTGCCCATTTTGCCGAGACCGACGAGGCCGATGTGCATGAGGATCCTTTGTTCGTGGCGGTGGGGCCCGGAGGCGGCACCGTTGCGTGCAGAGCGCTCTTAGCGCAGGAGGAGGTTGGGCTGCAGCAGGTACTTGTAGCTGTCAGCACCGGCCTGGTCCCTCGAGGACTGACTGGTGATCAGTACGGGACCGGGCTTGTTCGGGTTCTCCGTCTTGGTGAAGGAGATGCGGACGAACTCGGAATGAACCGCTCCGAGACCGTCGAGGAGGAACTGCGGTTTCAACGAGACCACCGTGTCCTCTCCCGTCAACAACGCATCGATCGACTCTGACGCCTGCGCTTGTTCGCTTCCGATGGCCTCGAGGGTGAGGCCGTCGATCGTGAACGTGAACCTGAGTGCCGCCTCGCGCTCGAGCACGAGCGAGACGCGGCGGACCGACTCGACGAGCTCGGCCGTGTTGATCACGGCGTAGTTCTCGACGGTGTCGGGGAAGAGACGCTTCACCGGGGGGAAGTTCCCCTTGATGAGCAACGAGGTGACGGTCTTGTTGTCCGCCTGGAACGCGATGAGCTCGCGCTCGTCGGATCCGGTGATCGAGACCGAGACGGTGCCGGCGTTGCCGAAGGTCTTGCCGACCTCTTGCAGGGTGCGTGCCGGGACGAGAGCGGTCGTCGTGGTCGTGCTGGCCACGGTGCCGGGGTCGAACTCGATGCCACGGACGGCGACTCGGTAGCGATCCGTGGCGACCAGCGACAAGGCGTTCTCGCTGACCTCGAGCTGGACGCCGGTGATGACCGGGGTGACGTCGTCGCGGGACGCGGCGACCGCGACCTGGGAGACCGCGAGGGCGAAGGAGTCGCCGGGGACGACACCCGAGCGGTCACCGACGGTCGGCAGGGTCGGGTACTCCTCGACCGGCATGCTCAGCAGGGAGAAGTTCGCGGATCCGCAGCTGACGGCGATGCGGTTCTCTTCTGTGGAGAAGGTGACCGGTGCGTTCGGCAGACGGCTGGCGATGTCGGCGAGGAGTCGGCCCGAGACCAGGATCGTCCCCGGTTCGTCGATCTCGGCGGGGATGCTCGTCTGGGCCGAGACCTCGTAGTCGAAGGAGGACAGGGTCAGTCCGTCGGCGTCGGCCTCGATCAGCACACCGCTGAGGATCGGCAAGGTGGTGCGCTGGGGCAGCAGCTTGACGGCGAAGGAGACCGCATCGCTGAAGACGTCACGGTTGACCTGGAACTTCACGCGGGGACCCCTATCGACTTCGCTCTCGTGGATGGCCGGTTAATAGTGGCACAGCATCGGGGTCCGCCCTTCCGGTGGGTGAAAGCCGAGGGCCCGGGGCCCGATCGATCCACAAGGTTGTCTCTCCATCAATTTCTTGTAACCAGGATTAACAGTCTTAACCGTTGTGCACAGTGTGGATAACCTGTTTAAAACCCCGTGGCTCAACGGAACTACACGCGTGTGACTTGTGGACGGGATGTGGAACGGAATGACAAGAATCCTGGTGGTCGGTCGTCGGCCCCGAGCGGGATCCCACAGGTCCCCCGGATCCGTGAACAACGTCGCCGAGGTTATCCACGAGTTTCCACAAGTTATCCACACTGTGTGGAACGTGCCTCCTCAGGGCCCGTCGAGACGCGTCCGGTGCCCCCTGGAACGACGAACGGGCGCCGACACGTGGTCGACGCCCGGACGGGACGGTCGTGGCGGACGAGCCGGCCTGGCCCGTCGACCCGTCACTTGTAGCGGGTGTCCTGCTTGATGCGGCTGGTCAGCTCGGTCACCTGGTTGTAGATCGACCGGCGCTCCTTCATCAGCTCGCTGATCTTCTTGTTGGCGTACATGACCGTCGTGTGGTCGCGGTTGCCGAACAGCTGACCGATCTTGGGCAGCGACAGGCTCGTGAGTTCGCGGCACAGGTACATGGCGATCTGTCGGGCGGTGGCGATCGCCTGCGAGCGGGACGACCCGTACAGGTCGTCGACCGTGAGCTTGAAGTAGTCCGCCGTGTGGTTGATGATGTCGACCGGCGCGATGATGTTGTCCTCGTCGAGCGTGATGAGGTCCTTCAGGACGGTCTGCACGAGGGCCAGGTCGACGGCGGTCCGGTTGAGGCTGGCGAAGGCCGTGACCCTGATGAGGGTGCCCTCGAGTTCGCGGATGTTGCTCGACACCTTGGTCGCGATGAACTCGAGGACCTCGTCGCGGATCTGCAGCTTCTCGCTCTGGGCCTTCTTGCGCAGGATGGCGATGCGGGTCTCGAGGTCGGGAGCCTGCACGTCGGTGATCAGGCCCCACTCGAAGCGCGACCGCATGCGGTCCTCGAAGCCGGTGAGGTGCTTGGGCGGCAGGTCGCTGGTGATCACCAGCTGCTTGTCGTGGTCGTGCAGGGTGTTGAAGGTGTGGAAGAACGCCTCCTGGGTGCTGTCCTTGCCCTGGAGGAACTGGATGTCGTCGATCAGCAGGATGTCGATCTCTCGGTACCTCTGCTGGAAGAGGCTCGACCGGTTGTTGGCGATCGAGTTGATGAAGTCGTTCGTGAACTCTTCGCTGCTGACGTACCGGACTCGGATCCCCGGGTACATCGTCTCGGCGTAGTGCCCGATGGCGTGCAGCAGGTGGGTCTTGCCCAGCCCCGACTCGCCGTAGACGAAGAGCGGGTTGTAGGCCTTGGCCGGAGCCTCGGCGACGGCGACGGCCGCGGCGTGGGCGAACCGGTTCGACGCGCCGATGACGAAGTTGTCGAAGCTGTACTTCGGGTTGAGACGGGAGTCGTTGCGCTTGCCGCTCGCGCTCGTCTCGACCGGCGCCGGCACGAAGGGCGCCTCGATGTAGTGGACCGGCTCCGACTGCTCGACCTGCTGGGTGAGCGTGTCGGGGGTGATGTCGGGGTTGACGGTGATGGCGAAGCTCGAGACCGTGGTGTCGCCCAGCCCCGCGATGGACTCGAGCAGCGGCTCACGGATCCGTTGTTCGAGCATGCCCCGGGTCAGGTCGTTGGGCACCTCGAGGTAGAGGGTGCCGCCCAGCACGCCCTTCGGCTCGACGAGGCTGATGAAGCCGTGCAGCTGCGGCGTGATGCGGTCGTCGGTCGTCAGCGTCGCGAGGACGGAACGCCACAGGTCCTGGACCGGGTCGACGGTGTGCGCCACTGGGAGTCTCTTTCTCGCGGTTCGGCAGCGGACGGATCCGGCCGCCTCCGCGTGCGGGTCGCCTTCACCCGCCGGTGTTCGAAGGGTACGAGTGCGGGACGAGTTATGCACAGCTTTCTCCACCGATCGGTTGGCGCCGTTCGGGCCGGGATCGCTGCGTGTTCCCCGTCGTCACGCGGAAGTACCGCGAGAAGTACCCACCTTAGTTCGACCGGGTGTGGAGTCCGCAACCGGAGTTTTCAACACTGTGGACAAGCGCCTCCGGAAGACGCCGTTTGACCACGGCTCCGATCACGCGTACTTTTAATCAGTTGATTTCAGCCGCGTTGGCTGTACAAGACTTCTCGGATCGTGGCAACAGGCCTGGTCCGCTTTCCTGGAGGACCACCATGAGCAAGAGAACGTTCCAGCCGAACAACCGTCGTCGCGCCAAGAAGCACGGTTTCCGTGCCCGCATGCGCACCCGCGCCGGTCGCGCCATCCTCGCCGCCCGTCGTGGCAAGGGCCGCACCGAGCTCTCGGCGTAGCCACCCCCGTGTTGGCCCGGGCCAACCGGATCGTCCGCGCAGACGACTACCGAACCACCGTGCGCCGTGGCCGCAAGTCGGGCACGGCGCATTCGGTCGTCTACGTCCGTCGTCGTGACGACGACCTGGTCCGGTTCGGCTTCATCGTGGCCAAGACCGTGGGCAACGCGGTCGTCCGCAACACGGTCCGTCGCCGGCTCAAGGGTGTCTGTCACGAGATGTTGCCGACACTCCCCCGGGGGCTCGACATCGTGATCAGAGCCTTGCCAGGCAGCCCCGACGTTGCGTGGTCTACCCTGCTGTCGGACATCTCCGAGGTCGTCGACAGGGGCGTGAAAGCGTGACAAGAGCCGTGCAGTTCGTCGCGTTGCTTCCCCGCAACGCGTGCGTCCTCGTGCTCCGCGTCTACCGTGCCGTCGTCTCCCCGCTCTACGGCGACGTCTGCCGCTACTACCCGTCGTGTTCCCGCTACGCCCTCGAGGCCATCCAGCTGCACGGCGTGGTGCGGGGCGTGGCCATGGGCAGCTGGCGCATCGCCCGGTGTCACCCCTGGGCAGCAGGAGGCGTCGACGACGTCCCCGAGCCCCGCACACAGAAGTACCGCGTCACGAAGTCCGGCTTCGTGACACCGCGATCCGGCACCACGACCCCCGACCTCGTCGGGGCGGGCCGCATCGCCGCACAGAGCCACGGAAAGGGCTGACCCGAACACCATGGACTTCATCGGCACCATCCTCTGGCCCCTGAGATGGGTCGTCGAGGCGATCCTCGTCGGCTTCCACAACGTCCTCACGGCGTTCGGCATGGACACCGCGGCCGGCAGCACGTGGGTGCTCTCGATCGTCGGCCTGGTCCTCGTGGTGCGGGCCTGCCTCATCCCGATCTTCGTCCGGCAGATCAAGAGCCAGCGACGCATGATGGAGATCGCGCCTCGCCTCAAGAAGATCCAGGACAAGTACAAGGGCAAGCGCGACCAGTTCAGCCGCGAGGCGATGTCCCGCGAGACCATGGCGCTCTACAAGGACACCGGTACCAACCCGCTCAGCTCGTGCCTGCCGCTGCTGATCCAGATGCCGATCTTCTTCAGCCTCTACACCGTGCTGCACAACGCCCAGCAAGAGAAGGTGGGCATCGGCCTGCTGAACTCGGCCCTGTCGAACTCGTTCGGTGAGTCGGCACTCTTCGGCGCTCCCCTGAAAGAGACCTTCCTCGGGGCCACCACCTGGGAGGTCCGCCTGATGGCCGGCGCCATGGTGGTCATCATGACGGCGTCGCAGTTCATCACCCAGCTGCAGATCGTCTCGAAGAACATGTCGCCCGAGACCAAGGCGAGCCCCATGTTCAAGCAGCAGCGCATGCTCCTGTACTTCCTCCCCCTCGTGTTCGTCTTCTCGGGTCTGTCCTTCCCCTTGGGCGTCATGTTCTACTGGCTCACCTCCAACGTCTGGACCATGGCCCAGCAGTTCCTCGTCATCCGCAACATGCCCACCCCCGGCAGCGAGGCGGCACTGGCGCGTGAAGAGCGCCTCGCGCGCAAGCAGCAGCGCAAGGGCCTGCCCAGCATCACCGTGACCGAGATCGAGTCGGCGCCCGCCCTGCCTAAGACGACCCAGCGCACCCAGCCCGTCGGCAAGAACCGCTCCAAGAAGCAGAACGGCCCCAAGAAATGACCTCTGACGACTCCACGACCGACATCGTCGAGCCCGCCGCCGAGACCGACGGTGCCGTCGCCTCGAGCGACGACCAGGAGGCGCGGGTCGCCTCGGACGACACGGCCGACGTCCTCGACGAGGGCGACATCGCAGCCGACTACATCGAAGAACTGCTCGACATCTGCGACTTCGACGGCGACATCGACATCGAGGTCCGCGGCGGTCGCTCGTACATCTCGGTCGATTCGAGCGGCGAGCAGAAACTGCGCGTCCTGTCGAAGCCCGACACGGTCAACGCCCTGCAAGAGCTGACGCGCATCGCGGTGCAGACCAAGACCGGCGAGTTCTCGCGTCTCATCCTCGACATCGGAGGCTCGCGCGCCACGCGTGAGACCGAGCTCGGCCGTCTGGTGGACGTCGCCGTCGCGAAGCTCGAGGACGGCGCCACCTCGGCCGCCCTGCCGCCCATGTCGTCCTACGAGCGCAAACTCGTCCACGACATCGTGGCCGCGCGGGGCTTCACCTCGGAGTCCGAGGGCGAAGGCCGCGACCGTCACACCGTCATCACTCGTCCCTGAGCCCACGGACATGACCGACACGTCGACCCTCGAGGTCGAGCCCGCCGTGACGGCGACGATCTTCGGCGACCGGCTCGACGTCGTGCGCCGCTACGTCGCCGACCTAGCGCAGCACGGCGAAGAACTGGGTCTGATCGGACCGCTCGAGCTGCCGCGCCTCTGGACCCGCCACGTCATCAACTGTGGGCTGCTGGCGCCCCTGCTGGTCTCCGGTCGAGTCGGTGACATCGGGTCGGGTGCCGGCCTGCCGGGACTCGTGCTCGCGGCTGCTCGTCCGGACGCCACGCTCGTGCTGATCGAACCGATGGAGCGACGCGTCGACTGGCTGACGGCCGAAGCCGAGCGCATGGGTCTCGACAACGTCGAGGTCGTGCGTGCCCGCGCGGAAGACGTACAACTGGATGGCTGGCTCGACCAGGCGACCGCCCGTGCCGTGTCGGCACTGTCCAAGTTGATCCCGCTGACCGCTCCGCTGGTGAAGACCGGCGGGCAACTCCTCTTGATGAAGGGTGCGCGGGTCGACGACGAGATCGCCGCTGCACGCAAGGTCATCGCCCGCCACCACCTGATCGACGTCGAGGCTCGGGAGCTGGGCGTCGGACTTGTCGACGAGACGACCCGGGTCTTCGTCGCCACACTGGACTGACCATCTAGCCAATCCGGCTCATAGGACCGTCTGATCGGGCATTATTGTCTCCCCGTTCAACCGGAACGACGGTCTGGTGCAGGGTCGCATCAGGGCACACGGACGCCGGGTCCCTGTCTTTGTCGGGGCCTGACGATAGACTCGGCCTTCGATCCCCGACGATCACCGAGCCGTTTTCGAGCGGTGTGGTCACACCTCCGGGCAGGTCGTTTCACGTGAAACATGGCGATACGGAGACCCCTTCAGTGAGTTCCTCGGCTGACGACGACAGAAGCACTCCCCTGGCACGGGAGCTCGCCGACCTGAATCGACGCAAGCAGGCCCTGTCGCGCGAGCCCCTCCCGTCCCCCGCCGCGACACGGGTGATCACCGTCTCCAACCAAAAGGGTGGCGTCGGCAAGACCACGACCACCGTCAACCTCTCGGCCGCTCTGGCTCGCAGTGGAGCGAAGGTGTTGGTCATCGATCTCGATCCCCAGGGCAACGCCTCGACGGCCCTCGGCGTGGAACACCGGGCCGAGACGCCGAGCGTCTACGACGTCGTGGTGAACGACGGCGAGGTCGCGGACGTCGTCCAGAAGAGCCCGGAGTTCGACACGCTCTTCTGCATCCCGGCCACGATCCACCTCGCCGGAGCCGAGATCGAACTCGTCTCGCTCGTCGCTCGCGAGCAGCGACTGAGCAGAGCGCTGTCCGAGTACCTCAGCGCCACCGAGAAGGCCGGTGAACGATACGACTACGTCTTCATCGACTGCCCGCCGTCTCTCGGATTGCTCACGATCAACGCCTTCGTCGCCGCCAGTGAGGTGCTCATCCCCATCCAGTGCGAGTACTACGCGCTCGAAGGATTGAGCCAGCTGCTTCGCAACATCCAGCTCATCGAGAAGCACCTGAATCCCAAGCTCAAGGTGTCGAGCATCCTGCTCACGATGTACGACGGACGGACGAACCTGGCTCAGCAGGTCGTCGCCGACGTTCGCGAGCATTTCCCTGATGAGGCCCTGAACACGCTGATTCCCCGGTCGGTCAGGATCAGCGAGGCCCCCGGTTACGGGCAGACGGTCATCAGCTACGACACCAACTCCCCCGGGTCGATCTCGTACCTCGAGGCGGCCGCCGAACTAGCACGTCGAGGAGCACCCCAGTAATGGCAACCAAGCGAACCGGACTCGGGCGCGGCATCGGCGCCCTCATCCCCGTCTCCGACGAGAGCCAGGACCGCCCGGTCGACGTCTTCTTCCCGACGGCACAGCAGACAGCCGACGAGCTCATCGCCGTGCCGGGTGCGCGCCTGGCGAACCTCAATCCGTTGGACATCACCCCGAACGCTCAGCAGCCGCGGGCCGAATTCCGCGCCGAGGAGCTCGCCGAGCTGGTGACCTCCATCCGTGAAGTCGGTGTGCTGCAGCCCATCGTCGTCCGTCCGATCAAGAAGAGCGGCAAGGGGGCAGCACAGTACGAGCTCGTCATGGGCGAGCGACGCCTCCGGGCGACCAAAGAGCTGGGTCTCGCGACGATCCCTGCCATCGTCAAGGACACCGCGGACGACGCGATGTTGCGCGACGCGCTGCTCGAGAACCTCCACCGCGCCGAGCTCAACCCGCTCGAAGAAGCGTCCGCCTATCAGCAACTTCTCGCCGATTTCGGCATCACCCAGGACGAGTTGGCCACCCGCATCGGCCGCAGTCGTCCGCAGATCACCAACACCTTGAGGCTGCTGAGGCTGCCTGCGGCCGTCCAGCGACGGGTCGCCTCGGGCGTCCTGACGGCCGGCCACGCCCGAGCGATCTTGAGCACGGGTGACCCGGTCCTCATGGCTCGACTGGCGGATCGCATCGTCAACGAAGACCTCAGCGTCCGTGCCGCCGAGGCCATCGCCGCGGGTGGAAGCGCCAAGCCGAAGTCGACGCGCACGGCGACCCCGGGTAAGCACCAGGCGCACCTGGACGAGGTGGCCGAGAGTCTCGGTGACCGGTTCGAGACCCGGGTGAAGGTGTCGTTGGGTGCTCGCAAGGGGTCGATCACGATCGACTTCGCCTCGATGCAGGATCTCAACCGTATCCTCGGACAGTTGGGGCACGAACAGGAAGGCTGACTCCCCGATCGTTCGACCCGCGTCATACGGTTTCACGTGAAACATCGGCTGCCCTTGCTCGTCTGAGTGGGGGCAGTTGTTGTTGGGGTGACCTGCGGGCAGCCGAACCGGCGCGCCCGCAGGGTTTCACGTGAAACTTCCCGCATCCCGGACGGTCGCTCCCGTGCGCGAGTCGATCATCGGAGTGATCCACTCGCGGGTGCGGTGAGCCTTTGGTGCTCACGGCGACGCTCACGGCATGACAGAGAGCTGGCGGGCGGTGCCCCGTCAGCTGCATCCATCGTGCGGGAAAGTCCAGTCCCCTGCTTCTTACGCGGATGGACACCGGGTCACGGGCGGAGACGGCGTCGGCTCGACTCGTCTAGCTCTGACGCGGCCCGACCCCAATACGTGGTGGGCTCGAGCCCGGACGGTCGTCGTCGACTGGTAGAAATGAAGCGGTCATGGGGTTTGTCGCGTCGCGAGGACCGTTCGCACAGGTTCACGATCCCCGAGACCATCAGCTGTTCGAGCCCGAGCGTCTCGTCGCTAGCACGACACGCTCGAAGAGGATGTCGCGCCCTTCGGTCACGCGCAGTCATCACCTCGCACGCTGAGACGGATCGACCTCACACTGCTTCGATGGACGCACTGGGCAACCACGGGCGCAGCACTGGACGCGCGGTCTGGTCGTGGTCCCTACTCCCGGAGGGCCCACGTTTCACGTGAAACGTCGACAAGCGCGGACGTCTGTCAGCGACGGTGGTCAGCGACGGCCTTCTCGGCGAGGGCGGCGTAGAACATGCCCAGTTCGTAACCGGCCGACTCCAGAGCCATCGGGACGAGTGACGTCTCGGTCAGCCCGGGCAGTACGTTCACTTCGAGGAACCACGGCGTCCCGGCAGCATCGACGATGAGGTCGACCCGCGAGAGGTGACGAAGCCCGAGGGCTTCGTGCACGGCCACGGCGGCCCGGGCAGCAGCGTCGGAGGCCGAGGAGTCGAGTCGTGCTGGCGTGAAGAAGGTCGTCTCCCCCGCGTTGTAGCGAGCCTCGAACCCGTAGAAACCCTGGCGAGGAAGGATCTCGACCGCGGGGAGGGCGAGGGGGCCGTCACCGGTGTCGATGACCCCGATCGCGATCTCGGTGCCCGTGATTTTCTGCTCGACGATGACGTTGTCGCAGTACGTGTACGCGTCGACCATGGCCCGCGGTAGTGCACCGATGTCGTCGACGACCGTGACCCCCTGGGCGGAGCCTCCCCGCGCCGGCTTCACGACGACGGGCACCGGGTGCTCTTCGGCGATGGCCGCCAGCACACCGACGGCGCCGAGCTCACGGAAGGCGTCGTGGGACAGGGTGATGCCCCGCGGGGTGGAGACCCCGGCGCGTCGGGCGAGCTCTTTCGCGGTCGGTTTGTCCCACGCCAGCCGGGCCGCTGCCGCCGTGCTGCCGACGAAGGGGACGTCGAGTGCTTCGAGCAGACCGCGCAGCGCGCCGTCCTCGCCACTGGCCCCGTGCAGGGCCGGCCACACGACGTCGGGACGCGACTCGGTCAGATGTCCGAGCAACGAGGCATCGGGATCGCGGAGCTCGACCTGGATGCCGTGGGTGACGAGGCTGTCGACCACGCGCCTCCCCGATCGAAGGGAGACGTCGCGTTCGTGCGAGATGCCTCCGGCGAGGACGGTGACGGTGCGCAGCTCACTCGATGCCATGGGGGTCTCTTCCTTGTGTCACGACGGAGGCCGGTCTCGGGGGCGGAAGACTCACGAGACGCGGAAAGTGCTGGTCAGTTGGTATTTGGCGGCGGGACGACGACGCTCTGCGGGCGAGCGGCCGGGTTCGACAGGCTCGCGGGCGAGAACGTGCGCAGCAGGTCGAGTTCGCCGTTGACGACGTTCGCCAGACGGGCCACGCCGGTGCGGATCGACTCGGGCGTCGGGTAGCAGAACGACAGGCGGATGTTCTGCCGACCGTCGCCGTCGGCGAAGAACGCCGTGCCGGGCGTGTAGGCCACGAGCTCTTTCACGGCTCGGGGCAGCATGGCTTTCGAATCGAGCTCTGCAGGCAGCCCGACCCAGACGAAGAAGCCCCCGTCGGGGACGTTCCACGTGAGCGATGGCAGGTACTCCCCCAGCGCCGAGATCATGGCGTCGCGCCGCTCGCGGTACAGGTCACGGAAGGTCTCGATCTGCCCCCGCCAGTCGGCCTGGTCGAGGTACTCCGTGATGACGAACTGCCCGAACGAGTTCGGAGAGAGCGTGGCCGACTCGTTGGCGAGGATGAGCTTCTCGCGGATGGCGTGCGGGGCGAGTGCCCAGCCGACCCGGAAGCCGGGCGCGAGCGTCTTCGAGAACGACCCGAGGTAGATCACGCCTTCGTCGTCGATGGAGCGCATCGCCTGGGGGGCCGGCTGGTCGAAGTAGAGCAACCCGTAGGGGTTGTCCTCGAGGACGAGGATGCCGGCCGAGCGGCAGATCTCGAGGATCTCGACGCGGCGGGCCCAGGTGAGCGTGACACCGGCCGGGTTGTGGAAGTTCGGGATCGTGTACAGGAACTTGATCCGCCCCCCACGGGCCGTGACCATCGCGATGGCCTCGCGCAGCGCCTCGGGCACGAGTCCGTGCTCGTCCATCGGGACGTGCACGACGTCGGCCTGGTACGCCTTGAAGACACCCAGGGCGCCCACGTAGCTCGGCGACTCGGCGAGCACGACGTCGCCCGGGTTCACGAACAGGCGGGTGACCAGGTCGAGGGCTTGCTGCGAGCCCGTGGTGACGACCACGTCGTCGGCGCTGCCGCGGATGCCCTCCATCGCCATGATCTGCATGATGTGCTCGCGGATCGCCGGGGTGCCCTGGCCGCTGCCGTACTGCATCGCCATCGCTCCCCCGTCGGCCATGACGCGGTCGATGGCGCCGGTGACGAGCTCGCGGGGCAGGGCGGAGACGTAAGGCATGCCGCCGGCCAGCGAGACGACCTCAGGGCGAGAGGCGACGGCGAACAGGGCTCGGACCTCGGAGGCGCTGAGGCCGGCCGTACGGTCGGCGTACGAGTCGTACCACGGGTCGAGGTTGGTGCCCTTGTCGCTCATCGATGTCCCTGTTCTGTCAGAGGGTGATTCGGTCAAGACTATGCCCGTGCGGGCGGGGGACGACGAGAGCCCGCCCAGCGTGTGCTGGGCGGGCTCTCGTCGTGGTGTCGGCGTCGACTACGCGATGAACTCCGCCAGGTCGGCCTCGAGGGCCGGCTTGGGCTTGGCGCCGATGACGGTCTTGACGACCTCGCCGCCGCGGTAGACCTTCATGGCCGGGATCGAGGTGATCTGGTACTTCATGGCGGTCTGCGGGTTGTCGTCGACGTTGAGCTTGACGATCTCGATCTTGTCGCCGTGCTCGGCGGCGATCTGGTCGAGGATCGGCGAGACGGCGCGGCACGGGCCGCACCACTCGGCCCAGAAGTCGACGAGGATCGTCTTGTCGGAGTTGAGGACGTCGGCCTCGAAGGACGCGTCGGTCACTGCTTTGGCGCTGCTCATGGTGTTCCTTTCGTCAGGGTGATCTGGGTTTGCTTCAGGAGGCGCGGGTCAGGCGACCACGGACTCGGACGTCTCGATGCCCTCGGCCGATCCCACGGTCTGCTCGGCCAGGAAGGTCTGGTCGAGCGAGGCCAGGTAGTGCTCGACGTCGAGCGCCGCGACGGTGCCCGAGGCCGCGGCGGTGGCCGCCTGCCGGTAGGTCGCGTCGATGACGTCGCCCGCGGCGAAGACGCCGGTCAGGTTGGTCTTCGAGCTGCGCCCCTGGACGGCGATGGTGCCGTCCGAGGTCAGGTCGACCTGACCGTGCACGAGGTGCACGCGGGGGTCGTTGCCGATGGCGATGAAGAGGCCGTTGAGGTCGAGGTCGGTCGTGCTGCCGTCGACCGTGTCGGTCAGGGTGACGCCGGTGGCCTTCTCGCCGCCGAGGATCGCCGTGACCTGCTTGTCGAACAGGAACTCGATCTTCTCGTTGGCGTGCGCCCGGTCTTGCATGATCTTCGACGCGCGCAGGCTGCTCGAGCGGTGGATCACGTAGACCTTCGAGGCGAAGCGGGTCAGGAACGTCGCTTCTTCCATGGCCGAGTCGCCACCGCCGACGACGGCGATCGCCTTCTCCTTGAAGAAGAAGCCGTCGCAGGTGGCGCACCAGCTGACGCCGCGGCCGCTCAGGCGCTCTTCGTCGGCGAGGCCGAGCTTGCGGTACGCGCTGCCCGTCGCGAAGATCACCGTGAGGCTCTCCTCGACGGTCCCGTTGCCCAGGGTGACCTTCTTGACGTCGCCGGTCAGGTCGACGGCGGTGACGTCGTCGAGCAGCACCTCGGCGCCGAACTTCTCCGCCTGCTCTTGCATCTTGAACATGAGCTCGGGGCCCTGGATGCCGTCGGGGAAGCCGGGGAAGTTCTCGACCTCGGTGGTCTTCATGAGCTCGCCGCCGGCCTCGACCGAGCTCGCGACGATGAGGGGGCGCAGACCGGCCCGGGCGGCGTAGATGCCGGCCGTGTAGCCGGCGGGGCCGGAACCGATGATGATGACCTGGCGCATGGGCACCTTCCTGGGGGAGAACTTCACGAGCGGGAAGACGACTGCGAGCGGTGGCTCGGCGGTCGGATCCCTCGATCGTCTGGTGGAACGCATCCTACCGACGGGGCATTCCCGCGGGCCTGGCAGTGCGGCGCCCGGCCGTGCCCTGCGGCGCCCGGCATCGCTCCGTAGTGCCCGGTAGCCCCCGCAGTGTCCGCCAGCGGCAGTCAGCGACGCAGGAGGCGCGAGACGGTCGGTGCGAGACGTGCGGTCACCGGCGTGGTCAGCACCCGCAGCTCGGGGATCCGCGCGAACCAGAGCAGTGCGCCGTAGACCAGGCCCATGACGGCCCCGGCCACGACGACCGTCAGGACGCCCGGCACACGCCCGGATTGCGCGAAGCCGTCGGCGGAGAAACCACCCAGGACGGTCACGACGACGACGCCCACCGCCCCGGCGACGAGCGAGAAGACGAAGAACTGGACGTAGCGGCGCAGCACCCAGCGGCCGTCGATGCCGCCCAGCCGCCTCTTGACGACGACGAGCGCGACCACGGCCTGGCTGGAGCCCGCGATCGAGGTCGTGATGGCGATGGCCATCGCGATGTGCTCGGGCGACACGACGGCGGCCGAGATCGCCACCCCCGCGACGAAGATGCCCGACTGGACGAGCTGCAGGAAGAACGGCGTGCGCTGGTCGTGCATCGAGTAGAACACCCGCTGCACGATGAACAGCACGCTGAACAGGACGAGTCCGGGCATGTAGCCGAGGATCACCTCGGCCGTGCGGGTCGACCCGGCGAAGTCGACCTCGAAGAACCGGGCGAACGGGTAGGCCACGACGCACATGGCGACGGCGGCGAACACCATGAACATGCCGATGGCCCGGAGGGACTGCGACATGTCGGTGCGGACGGCCCTCAGGTCGCCGCGCGAGGCGTGGCCGCTCATGCGCGTGAAATAGGCGGTGCCGATCGACACGGCGATGATGCCGTGCGGCAGCATGAAGAGCAGCCAGGCGTTGGCGAGCACCGCGTTGGAGGCACCCACCTCGCTGCCCAGGGTGGCGACGCGGCTCTGCACCAGCCCGGCCAGCTGGGTGACGAGCACCATGCCGAACAGCCAGCCGGCGGCCTTGCCCGTGGCGCCGAGGCCGACGCCGCGCCAGCGGAAGTCGGGGCGGAAGGTCAGACCCGCGCGGCGCCAGAACAGCAACAGGAACGCCGCTTGCGCCAGGACGCCCAGGGTGGCCGTGGCCGCGATGACGAAGATGCGGTCGCCGGTCCAGACGTCGACCGCCGAGTTCTCGACGGCGCCGCCGAACATCACCATGAAGACCACGAGACCGGCGATGGACACGACGTTGTTGAGCACCGGCGCCCAGGTGAAGGGCCCGAACACCTGTCGGGCGTTGAGCACCTCGCTCAGCAGCGAGTACATGGCGTAGAAGAAGATCTGCGGCAGACACCAGTAGGCGAAGGCGGTCGCGAGGGCGAGTTGGTCCGAGGTGAATCCCGCCCCGCCGTCCGAGCTCTGCTGCGCGTAGAGCCGCACGAGCACGGGGGCGAGCAACGTGCCGGCCAGGCCCACGGCCGCGAAGACGATGGTGCCGAGGGTCACGATCTTGTTGATGAACCGTTGCCCCCCGTCGTCGGAGGTCGCCGCCCGCACTATCTGGGGCACGAGCACGGCGCTGAGCAGGCCACCCGCGATCAGCGCGTAGATGTTGTTCGGCAGCTGGTTGGCGAGGGCGAACGAGTCGGCCGCCCGGCTGGCCGACTGCCCGATCGCGGCGGCCAGGACGGCCGCCTTCACGAAGCCGAGGACGCGCGAGACCATCGTCCCGGACGCGAGGAGGATGCTGGCGCGACCGAGACCGCCCTGGTTGCTCACATGGACTCCTGGACGGGCGGCGAGGCGGCCGCATCGGGTGACGGGGCCGCACCGGCCGACGGGCCGTCGCCGGACGACCGGGCCTCGTCGCGCGCCCTGCGGCGCTTGCGGAAGGTGCGGTAGAGGCCGCCGACGAACAGCGCGGCGAAGGCGACGCCGAAGATCCAGGTGATGGCGGTCTCCCACCCGGCCTGCACCGAGAGCGGGACGTCGACCGGGGTGGCGATCGCCACGCCCGAGAGGCTGACCAGCTGGAGCTGCACCGAGACCGTCCCGTTGGCGACGGACTGCACGGGCACGCTGACCCGGGTCTGGGACTGCGGCTGGATCGTCACCTCGATGGGGCTGCGCTCGATCGAGAGGATGGAGTTCGACGGCGTCAGGTTCAGCATCACCGTCGCGACCGAGTCGGTCTTGTTCTCGAGGTAGAGAGGGAGGGCCGAGCGGTCGCCGAGGATGGAGATCGGTGAGCCCTGGACGACGGCCACGAGACCCGACGTCGCGGTCGCGTCGGCCACGGCCGAGGCCACCTCGGCGGGGAAGCCGTCGACGTTGTCGCGCCAGGCGTGCGAGGCCAGGGCCATCGTGCGCAGTCGGGCCGACTCGGTGACGAGCTGCGGTTCGGCGAGGGCGGTCGAGAAGTCGACGACCCTCTCGTCGGCGGACACCAGGTCGCGCAGCTGGTCGAGGCGGGCGTCGCTCTCGGGGCTGTCGACGACGGTCGCCGTCGACGGGGTGCTCGCCAGGGCGTCGGTCAGGGTGGCGCCGCTGACCCAGGGCAGGCCGTCGACGGCCTGCAGCGTGCGGGTGAGGAACTGCCCGGTCGACGGCCACTCGCGCTCGAGCGTGGTCAGCAAGGTGCGGGCGTCGCTGGGCCGCTCGTAGGCGATGGTCGCGACGGTGGCGGAGAGCCGGGCCATCGTGGCCTGCCACTCGGCCAGGCTCGTCGCCTCGGCCGCCTGGGTGACCAGGTCGGACAACGGGTCGTCCGAGACGACGGCCGGGACGTCACCGATCGTGACCGCGGCGTTCTCGGTCGAGTCGCCGTCGACGTCGACGTTGCTGCTCGAGACGATGGTGGACGTGTACGAGCCGCCCGCGAACGCGGTCAGGTCGGCGGACACGACGGACGACTCGCGCGGCCAGACGACGTCGCGCTGCGTCCACGGGAAGTCGAGCAGTTGGGCGGTGGTGGGCAGGACCACGCTGTCGCCGGGCGTCTCGTCGGGCGACGGCTCGCCGGTCGGCTGGTCGGTGGCCCCGTCGCTCGGCAGGGCGGAGGGGTCGGATCCGGCGACGCCGGTGCCCGAGCCGTCGTCCGTGCCCTGACCCGGCGCACCGGTGGGTGTGTCGGTCGGCGCGGGCATGTCCTCGAAGCGGTCGGGGTCGACCAGGGTGTCGAGCGAGGTCACGGTCGGGACGGTCGTCGCGCCGGCCTGTCGTAGCCCGGCGACGTCGGCGTCGGCGTACGCCAACGGGAACATGTCGTTGGGCAGGGCCTGCAGCTCGGTGAGCCAGTCGACGGCCGATTGCGGGGCCTCGCTGCCGAGCAGGCGGATCGACGCGACGATCATCGGGTCGACGCCCAGGGTCGCGCCCGTGCCGGCCACGGCGTCGAGCTCGCGTCGCAGCACCCCGCCGTCCGAGGTGTAGGCGGCGAGGGCCGAGGCGTCGAGGACGCCCGTCTCGCTCTCGGGCGTCGTGATCGGCACGGCGACCGCGACGCGGGTCGGCTGGAAGCTGTCGGCGGGGTACCAGACCACGCTGCTGCGGGTCTGCGCCACCTGGCTGCCCGACGCGTCGAGCACGCGGGCCCCGAGCGCGCGCGCCCCGAAGGCGCGGCCGGTCAGGCCGAGGCGGTCGGCCGGCACCACGACGGTGTCGAGGGCGACGGACGACCCGGCGGAGACCGCGGGCACGTCGACCTCGACGAGCTGTCGTCCGAGGTAGTCGTCGCCCGAGACGTCGTCGGGATCGAGCCACGAGGCGAGCTTGGACCGCGTGGTGAACGGTTCGCGGTCGAGGTAGACCCGGGCCGTGGTCGCCGCGAGGTCGGCGTCGCCGTCGTTCGTCACGGTGACCCCGAGGGTGAGGTCGTCGTCGGGTCGCAGCACGCCGTCGGAGGCCGGCTCGACGGTCATCGTGACGCCGTCGCCGGTGGGGGCGGAGGCCGCCCGGGCCGCGGTCGCCGGCAGCCCCGCCGACACGACGAACACCGCCAACAGGGCGGCGATCACGGCGAAGAAGAGTCTCATAGGCGTCAGGTGTCGACGGCGACAGGGGCCGTTCGAGCATGCCGAGTCTAGGCAACGCCGACCCAGAAGGAGCGGCGAAGCGCCTGCGAGGTGGGACGACGGGGTCGTGAGGCGCCGTCGGGGACTCAGCCCGCGCCTCCTCGGCTGTGGCAAGCTGTTCCGTCATGGACAGCGTCGCACGGGCCCTGCAGCGGCTGGACGATCTGGCCGCCACCCCCCGCATCGAGAAGCTCGCCGCCGCGTTCGCCGCGGCCGGTCACGAGCTCGCCCTCGTCGGCGGTCCGGTGCGTGACGCCTTCATCGGCCGCCCGGTCAACGACCTCGACTTCACGACCGACGCCGACCCCGACCAGATCCTGGCGATCGTCGTCCCCCTGGCCGAGGCGCACTGGGACGTCGGCCGCGCGTTCGGCACGATCGCCGCCCGCGTCGACGGCGAGACCGTCGAGATCACCACGTACCGCAGCGACGTCTACGACGGCGAGACCCGCAAGCCCGTCGTCGAGTTCGGCGACACCCTCGAGGGCGACCTGGTCCGTCGCGACTTCACGGTCAACTCGATGGCGCTGCGTCTGCCCCAACGCGTGCTCGTCGACCCGTCCGGTGGCGTCGACGACCTGCTGCAGGAGCGGCTCGCCACCCCGGGCACCGCGGTCGACTCGTTCCGTGACGACCCCCTGCGCATGATGCGGGCCGCCCGGTTCACCGCCCAGCTCGGCTTCACGGTGTCCGACGAGGTGCGCGAGGCGATGACCGCCCGGGCCGAGACCCTGTCGATCGTCTCGGTCGAGCGGGTCGCCGACGAGCTGTCGAAGCTCCTGAAGACCGAAACCCCCCGAGACGGTGTCCGGCTGCTGGTCGACACCGGGCTGGCCGACCACGTGATGCCCGAACTCGCCGCCATGCGCCTCGAGATCGACGAGCACCACCACCACAAGGACGTGTACGAGCACAGCCTCACCGTGCTCGACCAGGCCATCGGCTACGAGCGCGAGCGGCACCCGGGCGAGGCACCCGACCTCACCCTGCGCCTCGCGGCCCTGCTGCACGACTGCGGCAAGCCCGCCACGCGCCGCCTCGAGCCGGGCGGGGTCGTCACCTTCCACCACCACGACGTCGTCGGCGCCAAGCTCGCCAAGAAGCGGTTGAAGGCGCTGCGCTTCGACAACGACACGATCGCCGCCGTCTCGCGCCTGATCGAGCTGCACCTCCGCTTCTTCGGCTACACCGAGGGCGGCTGGACCGACTCGGCCGTGCGCCGGTACGTCCGCGACGCCGGTGACCAGCTCGAGCGGTTGCACATGCTGACCCGGGCCGACGTGACCACGCGCAACCGGCGCAAGGCCGACCGGCTCGGCTTCGCCTACGACGACCTCGAGGCGCGGATCGCCGAGCTGCGCGAACGCGAAGAGATCGACTCGCTGCGGCCCGATCTCGACGGCGACGAGATCCAACGCGTCCTCGGCATCGGCCCGAGCCGCGAGGTCGGCGAGGCCTATCGCTTCCTCCTCGAGCTGCGCACCGAAGAAGGGCCGCTGGGGGCCGAAGTCGCCACCGAGCGCCTGCTCGCCTGGTGGAACGCACGCGAGGGTGCTGGGGCGTAACCCGTCCTGCGGGTGTCGACCCGCGCCTCCTCGGCTCTACGAGGCCAGCGGCCGCTGCGGCGGCATTGATTCAGGAGGCGCGCTCGGCTAGGCTGGGAAGGTTGCGTCTGCCTCACGGCCGACGCCGCGACATGAATACCCTCCTGTCACAGACCGTCTGTGGCCGTCAAGTCCGAAGGAGGTGGGTTAGTCATGCACCAGTACGAACTGATGGTCATCCTGGACCCCGAGATCGATGAGCGCACCGTCGCCCCGAGCTTGGACAAGTTCCTCAACGTCATCCGCAACGATGGCGGAACGATCGACAACGTGGACATCTGGGGACGTCGTCGCCTGGCCTACGAGATCAACAAGAAGACCGAGGGCATCTACGCCGTCGTCAACCTGACCTCGAACTCGGCCGCCACGGTCGAGCTCGACCGCCAGCTGGGTCTCTCCGAGGCCGTGCTGCGCACCAAGGTCCTGCGTGCCGAAGAGGCGATCGCCATGGTCGCCGCCGCCAAGAAGGTCAGCGACGAGAAGGCCGCCCGCAAGGCTGCCAACGCCGCTGCCGCTCCGGCTGCTCCCGCCGCCGAGAAGGCTGCCGAGTAGTCCGATGGCTGGCGAGACCGTCATCACAGTGGTGGGAAACCTCACCAGTGACCCCGAGCTGCGCTACACGCAGAACGGGCTCGCGGTCGCGAACTTCACCATCGCGTCGACCCCCCGCACGTTCGACCGCGCGTCGAACGAGTGGAAGGACGGCGAGGCGCTCTTCCTCCGTGCCAGCGTGTGGCGCGAGTTCGGCGAGCACGTGGCCAGCAGCCTCACCAAGGGCAGCCGGGTCATCGCTCAGGGCCGACTCAAGCAGCGCTCGTACGAGACCAAAGAGGGCGAGAAGCGCACCAGCATGGAGCTCGAGATCGACGAGATCGGCCCCTCGCTGCGTTACGCGACCGCTCAGGTGACGCGCGCCGCGTCGTCCCGCGACGGTGCTGCCGGTGGCGGCTCCTTCGGGGGCGGCAACGGCGGTGGCAACCGTGGTGGCCAGCCGGCTCAGGTCGGCGGCGGTCAGGCGCAAGAGCCGTGGGGTCAGCCCGCCGGCGGCCAGCAGGGTGGCAACACCTCTGGCGGCGACGTGTGGAACACCCCCGGTGGCAACGGCACCTACAACGACGAGACGCCCTTCTAAGCGTCGCCGTTCCCCTTCAAGTACTTCTTCATTCATCGAAAGTAGAAACCAATGGCTGGAAAGAGCAGCGGCGACCGCCGCAAGCCCCTCCGCGGCAAGGGCGGCAAGAACGCCGCTCCCGCGAAGTCGATCCGCGTCGGTGTCATCGACTACAAAGACGTCGCGACCCTGCGCAAGTTCATCTCGGAGCGTGGAAAGATCCGCGCCCGTCGCATCACCGGCGTCTCCGTCCAGGAGCAGCGCCTCATCGCCCGTGCCGTGAAGAACGCCCGTGAGATGGCGCTCCTCCCCTACGCCGGCTCCGGCCGCTGATCGGAAGGACCACCATGTCGAAGGTAATCCTGACCCACGAGGTCTCCGGCCTCGGTTCCGCCGGTGACGTCGTCGACGTCAAGAACGGCTACGCCCGCAACTACCTGGTGCCCCAGGGCTTCGCCGTGGCGTGGAGCCGCGGTGGCGAGAAGCAGGTCGCTCAGATCCGTACGGCCCGCGAGACCCGCGAGCTCAAGACGATCGAAGAGGCCCACGACCTCAAGCAGCGCCTCGAGGCCCAGAAGATCCGTCTCACGGTGAAGACCGGTGCCGACGGCCGTCTGTTCGGCTCGGTCCGTCCGGGCGACGTCGCCGACGCGGTCAACGCCCAGGGCGTCGCGACGATCGACAAGCGCAAGGTCGAGATCCCCTCGGCCATCAAGGTGACGGGTGAGCACGAAGCCACCCTCCGCCTGCGCGAGGACGTCATCGCGACGATCACGCTGACGGTCGTCTCGGCCAAGTAGCACCCCGGGTGCTCCGGCACCCCGGCGCCTGCTGTACGCGAGAGCGGCGGTCCCCTTCGGGGGGCCGCCGCTCTTCTGCGTGCCGGGTCGGGGACGTTCGCGAACCCCGTTCCGTGTGATGAACCACGAAGCGTCGTGGTTCATCGCACGGAACGGGGT